>JAGBGB010000016.1 GCA_017936205.1 Oscillospiraceae bacterium | reverse complement strand
GTTGAAATTTGCAGGTAGATTTCAGAAGAAATGAGCGGCGGACGTCTCTGTCCGCCCATGGCACCGGCGTCACCCGTGAGGATTTCTGTTCATTGCACAAACAACCAAAGTTGTTCGTAGGGGCGCGCATTGCGCGTCCGACAACCACCAAGAATTGGTGGTTGTGAAAAATGTTGCGATTTTTGGAGAAATTACATCATTATCGGTGGTTTTGGTGTTCCTGCCGTTCCGTCATGAACCGGACGCGCAATGCGCGCACCTACGCAGCGGTGAACGAAGCTGTGCGACAAATCGGAATTTGACGACTCCGGGGGGGAGACCATATTTTAAATAATCGGCGGAAATGACTCATGATTCATCATTCAATATGATTGATCCGATTTGAGGAGGTGGTTGGTTTGAAGTGGGAATGAATAATTATGAAAGAATTTTCATGTCATTGTTGAATAAAAAAGCAACGAGCTTCCATCCCTTATGAGGGAAGGGGCTCGTTGCTTCTGTCTTTTTGACTTGTTCTGACCTGATTACAGGCGGATGCGGCCGCCGATGATCTTACCGGTTGCGCTCAGACGCTCTGCATCACGACCACGGGGCTCCAATACACCTCTTGCGCCCAGAACCATCAGGATCGCCAAGTAGGTATCCCAGCCCAGAGGTGCTGCGCCGCGTTCCATCTCAGAGATCTTCTGTCTGCTCTTGCCGACGGCTTCGCCCAGTTCAGCCTGAGACATGTGCATCTTCTTACGGTAGGCGGGCAGTTCCTGCACCAAGGTGCGAATTAATTCTTTCTGTTGTTCAGATTGTACAAATTGCGGCATTTGCTCCCCCAGCTTTCATTATAGATTTGCTTCTTTTCATTGGATACTCGTAGTCCACGTCTCACACAGCACCAATATGTTCCTATTATAGCACAAAATACATTTTTTGTAAATAGGGTAGGATAATATTTTTCCGCAAAAATTGGTTTTTTTATCCAAAATAACCCTTCAAATACAGGACTCCGAAGAAGCCAACCAGAGCAAGGACGATCATCAGCACCACCATGAGCACCCAGAACAGGATCCCTCTGGAGCCCGAATCCCGATTCGGATTCGAGATGGGATCTTCCTCGGTGTCTCTGCCTACGGCATCAGCAGGCTGAGGGGAGAGGTTATAGTCCGCTGCTTCCCGATTCGTCAGTCTACGCTGCATTTCTTGCAGGAGTCGGGCAGTCTCTTGCATGAAGGGATCTTCCTCCTCATTCTCTGCCACGGGGAGGGGATCAAGACTGCCACGGGCCGAAGGAGTCTCGGGCTCAGGCTGAGGTGCGGGCTGAGCTACAGCGGGGATCACAGGCTCCTGCTCCACATGGCTCTCTCCACGGTCACGGAGGGGAGCCAAAAGCTGCGCCAGAAGCTCAGGATCATAGGAAGGAACCGCAGCTATAGGAGCTATAGGCTCTACTGCAACGTGAGCTACAGGCTCCACGGCAACAGGGGCTGCCACAGGCGCTGCAGGGGCTGCAACGGGAGCAGGGACAGGAGTCTCAGGCTCCTTCACCGCAGGGGCTGCTGTGGGTATGGGGGACATGGCGGGCATGGGCATAGGCGGTATCCAAGGCTTATCCTCTGCTGCCACAGGCTCTGCTTCATGCTTGGAGTTCTTGTGCAGGAAGCTGGGCTTGCCCTCGGTGCCCTTGAGCTGCCGTCTGCAGAAGGCGCAGGATTCTGCTTCACCGGGGTTCTTCATACCGCAGGTGCAGCTCTTCCAGCCTGCCTGCTCCGGAGTCAGGAGCTGGTGGCGGTTCTGCTTACGCCAAATCAGACCGTCCTCAAAGAGCACATCCTCCACATGGACCTCAAGAGAGCGGACGTGACCCTCGGGCAGGAACAGCAGATGATCCTCGCCGAAGTCCTCGTGAGGCTCCGCATTGCAGCCTGCAATGGGAAGATAATGGAGCTCATAGAGACAGTCTCCCTGTGCATCAATACCACTGACTTGGAGGAAAACACTGTGCACCACTCGCTCGGAGCGGTTGACCAAACGAAGCTGAACGAAGGCTGCACCGGAATAACTCTGCACAGCCAAACTGTAGGCATAGATATAGACCGGACATTCCGGCTGGATCCGTGAAGGCTTCTGCATGGGATAGTATACAAATTTACCTAATCGAGACAACGCTTTTCCTCCTTTCATAAAACAATTTTTCGGTTTTTTTATTGTAGCACGGAGATTATGTAAAATCAACTGATTTTTTGGATATTTTTCAGTTTTTCCTGTATTATTTCTAGATGAGTGGGATTTTTCTGTTACATTTGTTTCGGATTTGTCACAGATTCAGTAATTTGTTACGGAACCGTACAATATAGAGCACCTCTAATCTGCCGATCAGCAGGTCATAGAGGTAGAAGGTCACATTGGCAAGAAGCAGCAGTCCCAAGAGCATCCACTTACGGAATTGAGCAAATTCTTCTGTCAGCTCTGTCAGCTGCAGCACGAAGAGCATGAGACCATAGGCTGCCAGCAGCACCACATTAAAATAGCCGTGCTTCCACAACTTGGAGAGGGGCAGCCGTCCCAGAGGCTTACGGAGCATGGGGTAGGAGCCGAAGGCTACGAAGAGAATGGCACATTCCTTCATGGGAGCCAGCAACAGCCCCAAGACGGAAACCGTAGCATACCACACCGTTCCCCACTTGCAGCCACACTCCTGATACACAGGGATCAGCACCAGAGAGGCTAAAATCGGACAGCTCAGGGTCGCAACGGGAACCACGCCCCCGAGGAACAGACACACCAATGCCAGAGCCCCCAGCACGCCGCAAAGAGCCATGACCGATGCCTTGGTCTTCCTCCTTCTCATTGGCTGCCACCGGCGCTGTCCTTCAGCAAGCCGTACTTAATATCCCACAGCTTCTGAGACAGATCCACATAGTAGCTGTGAGGATTGTCGAAGCGCTTGACCTCATCCCATAGGGTATCCACCTGTTGGGCGCAGTAGGCACGGATCTCCTCTAAGGCAGGCAGCTTGTACACCAGTTCTCCCTTGAGGAACACAGGAACCTGCAGCTCCTTGGCGGTGAAGTCGTAGACCTCCTTCTGCTTCCATGTGGCATCGGGGTCGAAGATCAGCAGATTCTTGCTGTCATCCACCACCTCGTCATAGACGGTCAGGTAGTCGGCAATGGCCTTGCCTGTGTCGTTGCCGTAGAAGCGGTAGAGCTTCTTATAATGGGGGGTGGTGATCTTGCCCACATTCTCGGAGACCTTGATCTTAGGCAGGACTCGTCCCTCACCATCCTCTACAGCCACTAACTTATACACGCCACCGAACACAGGCTCGCTGCGGGCGGTGATCAGGCGCTCACCTACACCGAACATATCGATCTGAGCCCCCTGCCGCAGCAGATCCTGGATCAGATACTCGTCTAAAGAGTTGGAAACAGAGATCTTGCACTCCGTCCAGCCTGCATCGTCCAGCATTTTCCGTGCCTTCTTGGTCAGATAGGTCATGTCTCCTGAATCCAGACGGATGCCGCACTTGGTAATGCCCAGGGGCTTGAGCACCTCGTTGAAGGCACGGATGGCATTGGGTACACCGCTCTTCAGGGTATTATAGGTATCCACCAGCAGGGTAGCATTGTTGGGATACTGCTCACAGTAGGTTCGGAAGGCATCGAACTCCGTATCGAACATCTGCACCCAGGAATGGGCCATGGTTCCTGCTGCGGGAACGCCGTAGAGCTGATCGGAAACCGTACAGGCTGTGCCGTGACAGCCGCCGATATAGGCAGCACGGGCACCTAAAACTGCGCCCTGCTCTCCCTGGGCACGGCGGGAGCCGAATTCCAGCACCGTTCTGCCCTGTGCCGCACGGACAACACGGTTGGCCTTGGTGGCAATGAGGCTCTGGTGGTTGATGGCAAGGAGCAGATAGGTCTCGATGAGCTGCGCCTCAATGGCAGGAGCCCGAACGGTCAGGATCGGCTCCTTGGGGAACACGGGAGTGCCCTCGGGCACAGCATAAATGTCCCCGGTGAAGCGGAAGGTCTTCAGATACTCCAAAAATTCCTCGCTAAAGAGCTTCCTGCCACGTAAATAGGCAATGTCCTCCTCAGAAAAATGCAGACCCTGATTATACTGCACCACCTGTTCCAGTCCTGCGGCAATGGCGAAGCCGCCACCGTCAGGCACCCGACGGTAAAACAGATCGAAATAGCATATCCGATCCTTCATATCCGCATTAAAATATCCGTTGCTCATGGTCAGCTCATAGAAATCGCAGAGCATGGCAAGGTTCACTTTGTTCTCACTCATGAAAGGCTCCCCCTTAAAGTTAGCTGATACCTACATTATAACACCTTTTCCGAAAATCGCAACAACTATTTCTAAGCCCCCCAATTCCGATTTATCGCTCCCCTCGGTCACGACAAATCGGAATAATGAATATTGAATATTGAATAATGAAGGATGAAGAATTTCGGTATCGGCTCCGCCGATCATTAAAATATGGGTTCCGCCCATGGATTCCATATAGTCGGTCAAATTCCGATTTCCCGCACCATTCGTAGGGGCGCGCATTGCGCGGAGGCTGCTGAAAAAGTCCCTGTCTCAAATAGTTTACCCCCAAACTCGACAAATTCCAAACTTTTCGTGACTAAAATCAAGGGAATATTCGCAAAACTCGGGGTTCAATTTTGAAAATCGGACTTTTTCAGCAGCCTCCATTGCGCGTC
>JAGBGB010000180.1 GCA_017936205.1 Oscillospiraceae bacterium | reverse complement strand
GGGCGAAGACACAGCTTCGCCCCTACGCACGGTGCAGTCTTTTGCTTGCGAGCAATACCATATTGGGTAGTAAGCTTACGAAAAGTGATAGCCTAAAAAGAATTTTGTTTTGAACCGTTACGGTAAGCTACAATAAGTAACATATGGCACAATTCTTGATTTCTATCAGAAGGAGCAAAGTGAAAGCTTTTGTCGGAGATGTATGCCCTTTTCAAAAAATCCGACGAGGTGTCGAACACAATCGACACCTCGTCATACAGTTTTTTCGGTTTATCTTCCTCGGAAGTATTCGTCGATAGAAGCCATTCGGCTCATCTGCTTGACGGAGAAGGGGCAGCGGTCCTCGCAATGGCCGCATTGTAGGCAGGCATCTGCCTGTACCGACAGCTTGGTATAATGATTGGCGGCATTGTCATCTCCTGCCTGTGCCAAATCGTAATACTTATTTACAAGGCCAATGTCGATCCCTGCCGGGCAGGGCTGGCAGTGGTTACAATACACGCAGGTTCCGCTGATGGTATCTGCGGTGAAGCCGGCGATGATGGAATAATCCTTTTCCTCGTCCGTAGCATCCATGAATTTCAGCACTTGATCCAGATGCTCCATGGTTTGCACTCCGGGAACCGCTGTGAGAACGCCCGGACGGTCAATGGCATACTGCAGGCATTGGGTATGGGTCAGAGCCTGCCCGAAGGGAGAATGTTCTGCACTCAGGAGTTGCCCTGCAAAGAAGGGCTTCATGACGGAAATGCCGATGCCCTCCTTGGCACAGCGGCGGAACAGCTCAAAGCGTTCCTTCACGGAGCCAATGCCGTACTCGTCCCCCTTTTCAAAATCATAAGCAGGGTTGATGGAGAACATCATCATATCCATCAGCCCCGTGTCAATGATCCGATTGGAAACGGAAGGCGTATGGGAAGAAAAGCCGATATGATGTACAATGCCCTTCTCTTTCAGCTCCTTCAGATAGTCCAGCACGCCGATCCCTACCAGCTTGTCAAAATCCTCGTGGGTGTCTACGCAATGCAGGAAACCGAAGTCCACATAGTCCGTGCCCAACTGCTCCAATTCCCAGAGGAAGGTCTTTTGAATGGTCTCAAAATCCCGACACCAACCATATTCCCCCTTCTCATCATACACCGCACCGAAATGCACCTGCAGGAACACCTGCTCCCGTCTGCCTGCAATGGCACGACCCACAGGAGCATAGGTAGCCCCTGCGGTACACATATCAAAAAAGTTGATGCCATGGTCAATGGCCTTGCGAATAATCGCCTCGATCTCCTCAGGTGGGGTCGTTCCAATGCCGCCCAAGCCCAGACCAATGACGCTGAATTTCTCATTTTCCTTCCCATGGGGAAGCTGTCTGTATTCCATAAGGATTCCTCCCTTTTGATAAGTATGTATAGGTTCGCATAGGTTTTTCCTCATATACGTGAATTGGAATGTATGGGTCAAGCCTTTATCTTTCGGAAAGGAAAATCGTAGGCTTCTTATATCCTGCTGCTTTTTCGTTGAGCATCTGTGTGATACCTGCCAAGAAGGGTGCAGGCAAGCTGCGGCATTGTAAGGGACAAATCTGTACACAGCGCAGACAGTTTATGCACAAGTCGCTGTTGCTTATCCTGAGATCCTCCACGGGAATAGCCCCTGTTGGACATTGTGAAGCACAAATGCCGCAGCTGACACAGGTCTCGTCAGCAGAGGGGTGGAACGGCGTGGGGTTCCGCTCTACATAGGGATCATTGCCCGGAACTTGAACGGAAGTCAGGACATCCAGCTTCTCTGTGACCCTCACTGCAAACTCACGAGCGACTCTCTTATCCTCCTCATCGGGACGACCGGAGGCAATGGATCGCACAATAGAATGCTCAGCAATAAATGCAGCCGCAGCAATCACTTGGAATCCATTCGTCTCTAATGC
>JAGBGB010000179.1 GCA_017936205.1 Oscillospiraceae bacterium | reverse complement strand
TATGGTTCAAAATCGTAGTGCCACGGGCGAAGACACAGCTTCGTCCCTACAGCGCATGATTTTCGCTGAAGGCCTTGCTATATAGCGGTTTGCTTATTAATGGTTATAACCTGAATCGGAATTTGCCGAACATCGGGCGGAGCTCTTATTTTAAATCATCCCCGTAGGGGATACCGAAACTGTCAACTGTCCACTGTCAACTGTCCACTCGATTTGTCGTGACCGTAGGGAGCGATAAATCGGAATATGAAGACGGCTGTCTCGGATCTGTTGGGATTCGGGACAGCCGTAGCTTCTATTCTGTTTCTTCTGTGGACTCGGTTTCCGGGGGAGGGAAGACGGTTTCATCCAGATCCTCAAGATCTCCGACCATGGCGGTGTAAGCAGCTTCTCCTACACGGAGATAGTAATTGTTCTCATACAGTCGGACAGCCTCCTTGGAGGGGACTACGGTGTAGCGGTTGGCTGCTCCTTCGCCGTTGTCTACGGTGCTGACGGGCACATAGCTGACCTCACTGATCCTATGGCTGCCGTCTGCATGATCTCTGGTAAATTCCAAATTCAGCACAATAGAGGTGTTACATTCGCCGGGCTTGGTCGCACAGAAGTCTCCTAAGCCGTAGGCGATGACACATTCTCGTTCTACACCCTCCTCGTCGGTCACGGTTCTGCGCTCGACTTTCTCTACACGGTGAGAATGGGAGCCGAGGATCACATCCACGCCGTTGTTCAGCAGAAGCTCCGTGATCTCCTCCTGGGTGGGGCTGATGCCGCTGACATTCTCGCTGCCCCAGTGGAGAGCTGCAATGATGAAGTCGGGCTCTGCAGCCACAGCTGCATTTACAAGGGACAGGATGCCGCTGCGATCTACTTCTTCATAATCTGTCGCATAGTCGCTGTAGAGCAGATTCACGCAGTAATCGGAATCCGCAGGCAGTCCCATGCCGTTAAAGCCCTTGGTAAAGGCAAGGAAGGCGAAGCGGATGCCGTTGATCTCCTTGATCAGGACCTTCTGCTCCTCACGCTCCTCCTGTGAAACGAAGGTACCCAGAGCCTCCATGCCCTGCTCACGGATCACTGACTTGGTTCGCTCCAAGCCGGACAGGCCGTAATATACACTGTAGGAATTGGCAGTCTGCAGAATATCGAAGCCACACCGGGACAGGGCAGCGGCGAAAGCATCGGGATAGCTGCCCTTGCCGCTGTTGGCGAAGGTTCCCTCGAAATTGCCTAAGGCAAGATCCGCTCTGGAAATCTCAGGGATCACTGCGGAGAGTAGGGGCTGGTAATCCGGCATACCGGAGGCGGTTTGCGCATCGGTCTGCATTTGATCTGTTAGGAAAATATCTCCTACCGCACAGAGGGTGGCAGTGCTGCTGCCCTCTGTGGGGCGTGTTGGCTCCTTGTTGCTGCAGGAGCACAGGAACGCAGTGGACAGCAGCACAGTGGCTGCGATCCATCTGCGGAAATGAATTTTCAATGTGTATCCCTCCAATGGTCATATACTCTCTTATTCTACTATAAAAAAGAAATATATACAAGAGAAAAATTAAAAATTGACGGATTTCGACAAATATGTTATACTGGATACAAACTGTAAGGAGAAATAGCCATGGATCGTATTAGAAAGTGGATCACCCTCAGCTTGGTTGTTGTGGCGATCTTAGTCGGCTTGTTCTATCCCCGCAAGGAGGATCCGGTGCTGGACTGGGATAAGGTCATGGATCTGCCGGGGCCTGTGGCAGCTCGCAGTACATATTTGTCGGAGAATTATTATTGGGAAGGCGGCTTCCTTCGCTATAAGGATCGGGAACACCGCATTGGTGTGGATGTATCCGCCTATCAGGGGGATGTGGACTGGCAGCAGGTAGCGGACAGCGGAGTACAATTCGCCGTGATCAGAGCAGGCTACCGTGGCTCCACCGCAGGGGAGCTGTATGTGGATGATTCCTTCTACAACAATTTGCAGCAGGCGAAGGATGCAGATCTGGCAGTAGGCGTGTATTTCTTCTCTCAAGCCGTCACTGCTGAGGAGGCTCGGGAGGAGGCAGTCTATGTCTGTGAGCTTCTGGACGGAGCGGATCTGGAGCTGCCCGTTTATTATGACTGGGAATACTTAGACGGACGTGTCCCCCCAGCCGCTTCCATGCCTATGACAGAGTGCGCCATTGCCTTCTGTGAGGAGGTCAAGGAACGGGGCTACCTTCCCGGCGTGTATTTCAATCAGGATTACGGTTATAACTATCTGGATCTTGCGCAGCTCCGGGGCTATCACCTTTGGCTGGCAGAATACGGCAACACTCCCGCATTTACCTATCATTATGACTGTGTGCAGTATACAGATTCCGGCTCCGTCCCCGGTATCAGCGGTCCAGTGGATCTGGATCTGCTGTTCCTGCCTGAATGATCGGAACCGAATCTACAGAACTGGGTCTGTCTCCCAAGAGAAGGAGACAGACCCCATCTTTTTATACCCCACCCGACGAATTCCGATTTGTCGCTCCCTTCGGTCGCAACAAATCGAGTTGAAAGTTGAAAGTGGAAAGTTGAAAGTTATCCTTTTTGCGAGTCTGCTCTTAATATGTTTGTTTTTCTTATAAAAACTATACATATTTCCTTAAAAAACTATAGTAATTAGTTTTAATTTTTAAATATCATCCCCGCAGGGGATACCGACAACTTTCCACTTTCAACTTTCAACTTTCCACTCGACCGAAGGGAGCAACATATCGGAATTTCGCTGCCGTAAGTTGCCGAAAAAACAGGAGCTGTCAACGGACAGCTCCTGTTATTGGATACGATGGAAAAACGGTGAGATCGCTGCTCAGCCGGCGGAGGGGGTCGTAATAGGGTCGGGCTTGTCGATGCGGCGGATGTCTGCACCCAGATCCCGCAGCTTCTCAATAATGTTCTCGTAGCCCCGTTCAATATACTTGATGTCCTCGATGATGGTGGTACCCTTGGCAGCCAGACCGGCGATGACCATAGCCGCACCGGCTCTCAGGTCGCAGGCATGGACAGTGCAGCCTGTCAGCTCCTCTACGCCGGTGATCACAGCCAGCTTGGTATCCACCTTAATGTTCGCACCCATGCGGCTCAGCTCTGCACAGTAGCGGAACCGTGTGTCGTAAATGCTCTCGGTGATCACGCTGACACCGTTCGCCAGAGCCATGCACACAGCAATCTGGGGCTGCATATCCGTAGGGAAGCCGGGATAGGGGAGGGTCTTCACATTGGCACGGCGGAGGCGGTTGACTCGCTCCACACGGATGGAATCGTCATATTCCGTCACGCGAGCACCCATTTCCCGCAGTTTTGCAGAGATGCAGTCCATATGCTTGGGGATCACATTCTGTACCAGTACATTGCCACCTGCAGCGGCAACCGCAGCCATATAGGTTCCTGCCTCGATCTGGTCGGGGATGATGGTATAGGAGCCGCCGTGGAGAGCCTTAACACCACGGATCTTGATCACATCCGTGCCTGCACCGGAAACCTTGGCGCCCATAGCGTTGAGGAAGTTGGCAAGGTCAACCACATGGGGCTCCTTGGCTGCGTTCTCAATGATGGTAATGCCGCTGGACAGTACAGCACAGATCATAATGTTCATGGTAGCACCAACGGAAACCATGTCCAGATTGATACGACCGCCTACCAGACCGTCCTTGGGAGCGGAACCGCAAACGTAGCCGTTAATGACCTCAACCTCTGCACCCATGGTCTGGAAGCCCTTAATGTGCTGATCAATGGGGCGAGGGCCGAAATTACAGCCACCGGGGAGTGCTACTCGAGTATGACCGAAGCGGCCCAGCTGTGCTCCGATGAAGTAGTAGGAGGCTCGGATCCGACGAACCAGTGCATCAGAAGCCTCGCAATCCCGAACATGGGAGCAGTTGATCTCGATGGTATTGGGGCTCAGCCTATGGATCACAGCACCCATGCTGTCAAGAATCTCCAACAGCAGCCGAGTGTCGGAGATATCAGGTACATTCTCGATGCGACAGGTACCGTTGATCAGCAAGGCAGCCGGGAGAATGGCAACGGCAGCATTCTTCGCACCGCTAATGGTAACAACACCGGAAAGAGGCTTACCGCCGTTTAGAATATATTGTTTCATAAAGCTTCCTCTCATATAACAGGAATATGGAAAAGTTCCAAAAGTTCGCCTTGAGCCAAAGAAACAGTAGGATTCTCGTCAAAATAATCTCTTGTACGACAAAAGACGACAGGAACGGAATTTACATAATGCTTGAAATAGTATACCACAAAGATCTCCTCTTGTAAAGGGGGCAAACGAAAAGCTGCATAGATTTCTTAGCCCAAAGGTCTCCGTAAGCCCTTGGGATAGTGATTTTTCAGAATGCCGTCAGCCCCTCTGACCCAGCCAAGGGGGTAGTCATCCACACACAGCAGTGCCCAACCCTTTACATCTCCCGGGATGGTCAGCCCTGTTAGATAGGCGGAAATCTCCGGGCTGTCGGCAGGGAAGCGGACCTTTTTGGGGAAGTCCTTCAGTGCCAATGCCAGCCCGTGGGCGGGAATAAAGCGCCCCTTGCGGAGCTCTCCCAGCTCAAGGCCGACTCGAAGCACCTTCAGTCCCTTCAGCTCGGGGAGCTCCTGAGGGGCAAGATAGCAGGTCTCACCGAAGCTCAGCATCTGCCCCTGCAGGGGAAGAAACTCTCGGATCTGAGGGGGCAGGGGCTGTGCCTTCTGCAGTGGCTGGGGCTGTGCTTCTCCTATGGCTGCCTTTTCCAGCAGGGCGGCAAAGTGACCCTCTCCCCGGAGCTTGTGGGGCAGCAGACGGAAGCAGTGTTGGATCCCCGAAGCAGGCTCCTCGATCCAATGGGGACAGGCTGCAGTGAACCATGGAGCCTCAGCTTGCGCAACAGAAAAGTCTCTGTGGCTGTGGAGGAAGTGGGAGATCACACCCTCATTCTCCTCCGGGGCGAAGGTGCAGGTGGAGTAGACCAATTTCCCACCGGGCGCCAGCATCCGGGCAGCGGAATTTAGGATCTCCTTCTGCCTTGCGGCACACATGGCAACCGTCTCCTCACTCCAATCTGTAACAGCAGCATCCTCCTTACGGAACATGCCCTCCCCGGAGCAGGGGGCATCTACCAGAATCCGATGGAAATAGTTGGGGAACCGCTCTGCCAGCTTAGCAGGATGCTCGTTAAGCACCAAGGCATTGGTTACACCTAAGCGTTCAATGTTGGATGATAGTATTCTTGCCCGTTTTGGGTGGATCTCATTACAAACAAGGAGCCCTTGCCCCTGTAATTTTTCTGCGATCTGGGTACTTTTCCCACCGGGGGCAGCACAGAGATCCAGAACTCTGTGACCGGGCTGCACATCCAGCAGCCCTACGGGAGCCATAGCACTGGGCTCCTGTAGGTAGTAGACCCCTGCTGCATGGTAGGGATGGAGCCCGGGACGACTGTCCTCCTGCAGATAGTAGCCGTTCTGTGTCCATGGGATGGGATCGGTACAGAAGGGGAGCAGGGGAGCATTGGTTTTCAGCGTATTCATGCGGATGCCTGTGTTCCGGGGACGGTCATAGGATGCGAAGAAGTCCTCCGCCTCTGCGCCCAGTAAACGCTCCATCCGCTGTATAAATTCTTTCGGCAGCATAGTTCCTCCGATGATCAGTTTGGATTTCTACCCTTTATACTTATTTCTAATAAAACGGATTCAGGTTATAACCTTTAATAAGCAAACCGCTATATAGCAAGGCCTTCTGCGAAAATCATGCGCTGTAGGGGCGAAGCTGTGTCGAGGCTGCTGAAAAAGTCCGATTTTCAAAATCGTACTCCGAAAAAACGGGAGATTTTACGATATATGGTTTCAAAATGTTCGGAATACGCCGAGTTTTGTGGTAAAAAT
>JAGBGB010000178.1 GCA_017936205.1 Oscillospiraceae bacterium | reverse complement strand
TGATAAAGTGAAATTCTTATTGAAGAGCCTATTGCCTTAATAGGGCACGATGGGTTCCGTGAGGGGCTGTAAGACTAAACCTCTCACTCAAACGAAAACTTGGGTTAAAGAGAGGTGAAAAGTCGAGAAAGTCTACTCGACGTGATTGTATGTTCAATGATGACAAGGTCAAAAATGCAAGACATTGTTTTATGCTTGCGTCAGAAGATTTTGGTTTTGAGTTTGTGAGTCCCTTCACTCTAACTGATGAAATTGAGACGTTTGGGTATATTCCAAATTACGGAAGCAAGAACGGTGTTGTTATTTGTCTTACTACTCCGCCTGATTATTTTATAGATAATAGAGTTGTTGATTGGTGTAAAGAAGCGGATTGTTTCTACTCTTTCTTAAATATCGAGTCGTTCGCAGGAGAATATAAAAGAGCATACTTCCGAGAAATGCTTCGTGATTGGGGTAAGTATTAAGCCCTGAAATTTGCAAAATGCACCCCCTTGACAAGAAAATGCACCTCCTAAAATGACTTTGCACCCCCTAATCTCAAAAGGGGGTACATTTGTATTAAAATTAGGGTTAGTCTTCACGAAAAAAGTCACTTTTGTCTACCGACAAAGGTGACTTTTTTTATGATATCCGTTCCTTACGGAACGGGTGATATATCTTCGCTATGATATCGCTCTTCGCGCGATGATATATGCCTTCGGCATATGAAGGAACGGATATTATATCATTTTTGCGAAGCAAATATATCATGCGGCGAAAGCCGTATAGCATATCGCATGAGCGATATTGTCTCACAAATGAGGTGAGACAGCCCCTGCCCCAATTCATCGCAAAATTCCGATTTATCGCACTGCTTCGTTCACCGCTGCGTAGGGGTGCGCATTGCGCGTCCGACAACCACCAAGAATTGGTGGTTGTGAAAAATATTTCGATTTTTGGAGAAATTGCATCATTTTCGGTGGTTTTTGTATTCATGCCGTTACGCCATGAACCGGACGCGCAATGCGCGCCCCTACGCAGCGTTAAATCAAACTGTTCGAAAAATCGGAATTTGTAAATGGAGACGAAAATGGATCTTCAGACAGTAACGTTTGTTTGTCTATGGCTGTATGCTGTGGGAGGGGGGGACAAAAATAAGGACAATGGGATTTTATTTGTGATGCAGGATGTGATAAAATTCCTTATAGAGGTGGTGGAAGTGGCGAAAACTGACAATGAGCATTTGAATCACATTTACCGTGAGATCAGCGAAGCTATGGGTATAGATACGGCGATGGAAATGTACCGTCTGTTTAGGGGGCAGCAAATAACCTTCCCCGTTCGCTTTTTCAATCCCCAGTGCATCAAACGCAAAATCGCTGAGGAATACGACGGCAAAAATATTGGTTTTTTAGCACAGAAATACGATTACTCCGAAAAAACGATCCGGAGGATCATTAAGGATTCCGTTAAACATTCTACTTAACTCTGTCGGAAGAGAAAAATGAATCATACATCGTGAATCCCCGTGGGGTCAAGTCCCACGGGGATTCTCTATTCCACAGGCAAACATGGGTCTGTTTGGCAGCGGACCCGGTGAGCACTCGCAGGGGTACAGCTTACGATCCAAGCTTTTTCCACATTCCGAAAGCCTATGCAATGTTTGTCATTTCCGAAGAATACGGGACTATTTGTCGAGGTACAGAAAACAACCCTCTGTCTTGTGATACGGAAGAAAGGAGGTGCATTATAATTCAGAGTAGTTGAATCCAAAAACCTTTCGAAAACGATCCTCATTAATACCGTCAGACACTCGCCAGCGGTTTACGGGATAAGCGAAATCATTGGTATGTTCCGAAGGATTCCGACCATATACATTAACGAAGCGGTCGCAGTAACAAGGTGCATTTGTTCCGGAAAGAACACCGCAAATAGGACCGAATTTGTACGATTTAATTAGTTCCTGCGCAAGGGAGGCAAACGCCTTCCCCTACGGCAAGATACAATAATACTGTTTCTTGATAAAATGGTTTGAAAACCATTTTATTGCAGGATGAATATCCTGCACCGCCTATGGCGGCAAGAACAGTATTACAGGTTATTTCATGGCGGCTTTGCCGCCATGCCGCTTACCAGCGGCATAATAAAACGGTTAATCCGTTTTATTAGAAATAAGTATAAAAGGCTCCGTAAATCGGGATTCTTGAATTAGGAGAAATTATAAAATGGGACTGTCTCGGATGCTCTGTGTCATCCTGAGGCAGTCCCTGTAATTATGGGGTTCGTTCAATCAACGTTTCCGATCTCTACATCCTTGTTGGTGATACTTAGAAACGGATAAGCTTTGTCCTTGGGCTTGTAGAAAAAATACTGTTCGCCACCTTCAGAGAAGTGCAGCTCTCCGTTGCTGTTGAAAAGCTCTATACGAGCACCATTGTCTAAGACAATGAGCAAATCGTTGATCGCCGAAATCTCCACAGATTGAACCACGTGGCCGATCAGGCTGGCGCCGTGCTTTGCGATGTTCAGATACATGTCATTGTGCTTGTAATCTTCCTCGTCCCGGCTGTTATAATCCTCCGTAGTCAGGAGAATTTGATCGTTCAGAACGATACGAGCAAAGCAGCCTACATGGATCTCGTACTCACCGAAGCATAGCTTCAATATGTCATAACAGACACCGAAATCATGGAGTGTTTGCCCCACTAATTCATAAATGGGGGCGAATTTGTTGTTTGCAGTTGTCATTCAGAGATTCCTTTCTTCAGGGTCCAGCCGAACATCTCCTTGAAATCCTCGTAGCATTCCGGGCAGATCCAGTCTGCATTCCGGGAATTCTGCGGCTCGGTGCAGTAGCCCTCCTGCAAGCATTCCTCGTGAAGGTAGAACTTTGCCCAGCAGAAGGTGCAATGCTCATGATCCCATTTTTCCGAAAACGGTTGGAAGGGGATATAGTACAAAGGGATATTTTTAAGTTCTTCTTCTCTTCCTATCACAGGTCCGGAAAGCAGCCTCCAATCGTCCTTTTCAATCATAGTATCCACCTCCGCTTTCTCGTTAGGATATCACAAGGCGGTGGGCTCTGCTTAGACAACACGACCACCATTTGCGATTCTATTTCAATAGCATTATATACCATCCTTCGTGCTGTGTCAATAAAAAGTGGGCGGACTTATCCACCCACTTTTTTGCTGAAGGAAGCACGCTTTTGACACTGTAGCTTATTGGGGGGGTAACTTATCCCCCTCTTATATTAGGGGCGACTTTATAGTTTGATGTATCGCTGATTCTTGCTGTTAGGCTTATCCGGTATGGTCATACGGATGAGATTCAGTTTGATTGCCGGATGAAGATAATTCTTACGGAAGGTTTCCTTGGATTTCAGACGCAACTTTTCCAGCAGTGCCACAGCGGTGTAGGGCGTATCGTACTCCATGACATCCAGTAACCGTTTCACATATTCAGAAAGCTGCTCACTGTCTTCGGAAATCTGAACAGAAATATCGTCCAGAATTTTATCGATTCGGGAAAGCATAAAAGCAATAAAGGCTGTAGATTCGCCGTCCATATGGCACTTGGCAATGGCGTTGTAGTAGTCCTCTTGAAACTTCTCGATCTGACTCTCAATGGGAATATACTCAAAGACAGACTTCCAATTGGAGAGAATTGCAGTGTGCCATAGTCTGGCCATTCTTCCGTTGCCATCAGAGAAGGGGTGGATGAAAACAAACTCATAATGGAACACACAGCTGAGAATCAGGGGGTGCACCACTGCCTTTGCTGCTTCCATCCAATGAAACAGGTCATCCATCAGCTGGGGGACAAACCTTGCCGGCGGTGCCATGAAGATACACTGTTCACCGTTAAAGACACCTTCCTCCCCACGGCGAAAGTTACCGGACTCCTCTACGATATATTTTGTCATGATGCCGTGAAACCTCTTCAGATCCCGGATGCTGTATGGATCGATCTCACTTAGCTTCTCATAGGCTGCATATGCATTTTTGACTTCTTGGATCTCCTCCTGTGCACCAAGAACGGCCTTGCCGTTGATAACATCTCGCACTTGTCCCAGAGAAAGGGAGTTTGCTTCGATCCGCAGGGAAGAATGGATGGATTTGATCCGATTGTTCTTACGCAGATGGGGTTTTGCCTCCATGTTGACGATTGCGGTAATGCGTCCCACCTTTTCGGAAATGGACGATACATATGCCAAGATCTCGTTTGTAATGGTAAAGGGTGGTCTGTAATCCTTCAAGAAAACACCTCCATCATCTTGCGTATTATCTTGCGTACTATCTACCTCTATTATACACTATTTCCAGTGAAAATCAACCCCAAAAACATACGGCAAACATATAGGGGCAATTCTGTGCGCTCAGAATTGCCCCTAAACCATATCGACTTAAGAATTATACTGGATAATATCCGTTATATCACAATCTAAAATATAACAAAATCGTGCAAGGACATCTGCGTCAATCCGGTCTACAAAACCCGAGCACCATTTCTCCACTACTTCAAACCGAGTGTCGGCTAGTTTCGCTAAACGGTAACGAGTGATCCCTCGTTCTTCCAACAACTCTTTTAAATGAATCGTTATTTTGCCGTAGGCATTTATATTTACCACGCTGCGTAATTCCTTCATAGTTATCACCATTTTTATTTTATCTATGAAATTACATATTGACAATTACCACGAATGATGTTACTATATACATAGTAACACTTTCCGCAAAAGGTGGCTTGTTGCAATGACCTTTTTTCTTGTGCTTTTTCTGATATGGGTCGGCTTCTTGAACTTGGTTGAAGGGTTGGGAGTATTCGCAGACGGATATCGAGAATGGTCTTTCTCCCGTATTAGAAGTACGACTATATGTAGTGACCTGAAAGAAAATTTTTTAGCATTTCTCACACTACCAGGTGCCATAATAGGGTTCATCTTAGGAATCATTACTTTTCAATGGACACATTGGAATAATAGATAACATATACAAAGGAGTTTTTTCAATGGGTGGATTATTTGCGATTTTAGCTATTGTAGTTTTGATATTTGCTGTTCCAAATATCATAGATTATGCCTCAAGGAAGAATAAAGAAAAAGAAGAAGCAGAGAAGGCTAGAATGGAACGAGAAGCAATAGAAAATGAGTTTTATATTCTTGTTCAGAAATATGTAAAAAGTGAACTCACGCACACAATCCTGACACATATCTGCAACGGCGATTACAAGAATAATCTTCCCGAAGAAATTATGGTTGATAGTAATATTATCCGAAGCACATTGAACGGCCGTCCGTACTCTTTCGATTTTACGCAGCGAAGAATAACACCGCTACATAACAATGGATCTCATTGGCAGGTAAGCGCAAATGAAGCCATGGCAGAAGCCATCAACAAGCTTATGGGCGGTAATTACAGTATATATAAAATAGATGGCACAGCACACATGAAATTAAAAGCAATGTACGATTTCTGAAAGGAGGTTCTTTTATGGCACAGTGCTATTATCTCGACTACATTAGCAGAGGCTTCTTCAGCAGTTCAAATGACACCTATGTCTGCAAACTGTGTAAAAAACAGTTTAAGCCTGATGATCCGCAAATAAAATACACCTGCAAAGCCGAGTACGGGGAAGAATATAAAAACTGCCCTGTTTATAAAGAACGGAAATGGTAAGAAGAAAGCCCACACCAAATTCAGTGTGGGCTTTCTTACTACCCTGCCGCGTCAAGCATATTTTCGATGAAGATCCCGTAGCCCTGTGTGGGGTCGTCGATGAGAACATGGGTCACAGCGCCGATGAGTTTACCGTCTTGGATGATGGGGCTGCCGCTCATGCCTTGGACAATGCCGCCGGTGGTGGACAGGAGGGTGGGATCGGTGACCCGGATCAACAGATTGCGGTCATGAGATTCGGTCTCATGGATCTGGCAGATCTGAACGGAGAAGCTCTGCACCTCTGTGCCGTGAACGGTGGAGCGAATTTCTGCGGCGCCCTTGTGCACCTGGGAGGCATCTCCTACGGGAATAGGTGCGTGGTCTATGGGCTCCATGGTACCGAAGATCCCCTGAGGGGTATTGAGCTCCACCTGACCGCAGCTTTCTTGGCCTTTTACGGCTCCTTGGAGGCTGCCGGGGGTGCCGCACTGACCTTTGACCACGGAGGCAACTTCTGAGGGAAGTACACTACCGCCCCGCAGGGGCAGGAGGCTTGTTCCCTCTCCACCGCTGACTCCGTGACCTAAGGCTCCGAAGTCGCCGTCCTCAGCCTCATAATAGGTGACGGTTCCGATACCACCCAACCGATCTCGCACATAGATCCCTAATTTCCAACCATCTGCTGTTTCAATGGGTGAGAGTGTTATGGTTTTTTTCTCACCGCTTCGCAGTACTGTAACCTGCAAAGGCTTGCCCTGAGAGCTCTGAACTTGCTGTGTCAGCTGCTCTATGGTTTGGATCGCTGTATCATTGATCCTACAGATCAGGTCTCCGCAGCGCAAGCCTGCCTTTGCGGGAATGTCATTTGCCAGCTCTACTACACTGACACCGTCAAGCTGCAGCTCCAGACCGATGGTGTTGCCACCGGGGATCAGGGTCTCCGGCACCGCTGCAGCTGCCCCCGATAGCAGCATGGAACAAAGTGCTGCCACTACAACTTTGATTCCTAATTTTTGCATCCTTTTCTCCCCCTTCGTACGGGAAAACCCGTGTGCTTACTATGCCACGAAATCGGAGAAACTTCACTAACAAATCCTTGCTGAATTGGAATGAGAATGATCAAATAAGCTGATAGGCGGCACAGGGATTTTTTGGTTACCAATTTTTCATTTATGTTGAAAAATGCAGCGGATCAATATCTATATGAATACATAAGCACCTTCGATATTGCGGATTGGTTGGCAGGCTGCTTTCCAAAAATAGAAAATCCGGAAAATTGGTAAGCATACAGCAATATTGTTCTCGTCAGGTTACAGCTTTATACGAACTTGAGTGGATCTACCGGCTTGGAAGTTTTTGTTATTGAAAGTAAGCTCTTGCGGTATCGCTGTAGACGAAGAGGGCTTTACACAGGAGCAGAAGCTGACCCTGCTTCTGATTACCGTAGGTATCGGGACTGTAGCGAAGGGTCTGAGACAGAGCCGTGTCCCCTCTGTAGATCGCAGCTTCAGTGACCGTTCGCAGCTCGGCTGCAAGGAGTCCGTCGAAGGTAAAGGCATATCTCTGATTTGCCCCATCGTAAACCGTGGGCTCTGTAAGGATCACCTGAACAGCTTCACCCTTGTAGTTTACATAACGCAGCCGGAGGCTGAGGTCTTCGACCCTTCCGTTGTAGGAGCCGAGGGTAAAGATATACTTTACAGACACCTTAGAATCCAAATTCAGAGACTTTCCGACCCAGACAATGGCGGGGTTTTCCAAATCGGGAAGAATTTCATTTACGGTTCCGAAGGTCACGGCCTCGGTATCACCCAGGTAAGCTTTGTGCTCCTTCGTCATCAGGGCATCTGCAAGGGCATCTGTACGGTAAGCCTTGAACACCTGTGCCTCCTTACCGTAGCGGAGCAGGTCTGCACACAGCTTCTTCAGAGCTACAGCGGAAGCAGGCTTGTTGAGCTGAGAATAGGCGTACTGTGCTATGCTGTAGCTGTCTGTGTGGGAGACATAGGCTCGCCCGTCCTTCTCCATGTGGAGCTGTGCGGTGACCACATCATTCATATTCACAGCAGTGAGTCCTGTGAGAGTGTAGTAATCATAACTGCCCTTAACTACAGGCTCTATGGTCACTGTACGGGTGCCGATCAGCGCATTGCCTTGATAAACCGGGATCCGAACCTCCAAATAGTGGCGCTCATAGCCTTCTAACAAAGAGCTGAGGACAGCGAAATTCAGAGAAATGTCACTTGCTAAATTCAGGGTATGGTTGATCACGATCTCCTCGTCTACGACAGGCGCCTTCGTCTCTTCTTCGCCGCAGGCACAGACTCCGTTTGTATAGCTGTGTGCCTCTGTATAGGAGTCTGCACAGTATCTGCAACAGGCACTGTGGGTATCTGCGTCCTTTGAGGTGAGCACATAGCTATGGAAGCAATGTCCCTCCTGTTGCCAGAAGAGGATGGGATAGCCTCGATTGACCAATGCAGTGTCCTCTGTGTAGGCATCTCCCAGCACAGGGGCATAGGTCTTTAGGGTATCTGTACTGATCTGGAAGGAGCTGGTTGTTGTAAGTGCCTCTTGGATCCGTACCAAGCGTAGGGTAGAAGCACTATAGCAGTTTTCGACGGTGGCTCCTGTTGCAGAGGCGTGGACAGAGCCGATGAGACCAAAGTAGTTCCCTTGGTTATAGGAATTAAGCAGCTTGGTATGATGCGCATCTGCGGCAAGATAGCCCACCAGACCTGCGGTTTTGGATTGCTTCGATCTGGCGAAGATCTCTCCCGTATTATAGCAGCTCTCAATTACGGAGTCGGGGTTGCTTATCACACCTGCAAGGCCTCCCGTACAGCCGTCTGCATAGACCATTGCCCGATTATAGCAGCCCTTAAGGATACCGGCATTCTCCAAGCGGGCTGCCAAGGGTGCCGCATAATTCAAGGCTACCACAATGCCGCTGTCAATGCCTAAATGACTGACACTGCCTCCGCTTATGATACCGAAGAGGCCGCCATAGTTTAACCCCTTCTCCCAAACATTCAGATTGCGGATGGAATGTCCGTTTCCGTCAAAGCTTCCGCTGAATACGTATTTGCCGCCCTCGTCCATACCGCCAATAGGAAGCCAGAGCTCATTTTGCAGATCCAAATCTGCCGTAAGTCTTACGGTTTCTCCTGCAAAGCTATGGCCTTTACGAACCATATAGGACAGCAGACGGAGCTGGTAGGGATCCTTGATCAGATACACCCCATTCTCCGAAGGTAAAAGGGTATCACGGTCTCCGTTTTCCCAAGCGAGAACGGGGTAAATGCGATTCTTGGTAAAATAGTCCTCTGCAAAGGCTGTGCCCAGGCTTTCCGCAGACTGTCGAAGGTCTGAGGGGCTGAGCTTGGCAGAGCTGCTTACAAGGACGCTCTGAGGGGTCCTTACGATCTCGGCGGTATCTATGGTATAGCAATGGTCTACAATACCGCTTGCTTCCTCGTGAGCGACCTCTAAAATACCACTGCCGCACAGACCTGCATTGTAGGAATAGGAGATCTGTACGTCCATGGCTCCGCTGGAAAGGTATCCTACGATACCTGCACCGTGATCCTCGTTTTGGATATTCCCCGTATTATAGCAGCTTGTGACCAGGCAATCCTTGCCACCGATCATGCCGACGATGCCGCCCATAAAGGTTCTTCCGCAAACTGCCGCCTTGTTATAACAGCCACGGATGGTCACGCCGTTACGAATGGCACCTGCGATGCCGCCCACACGGGATTCTCCCAGGATGCTTCCGCTTTCGATGCCCAGATCAAGGATCGTAGTATTCTTCACATCTCCAAAGAAGCCCACATAATAGTTTCCTGCGGAAACAGTGAGGTTCCGAATGCAGTGACCGCCTCCGTCAAAGGTGCCGCTGAACTGGTGGGTTGAGGCTCCGTTTTCTGAGGCATTTCCACCAATGGGGATCCATTCTTCCCCTTCTAAATCAATATCTGCACAGAGCTTAATGGTCTTATTGCTGAAATCCATTCCCAGCACATTAACGCTGTAGGCAAAGGCACGGAGATCCCGAGAATCGTGGAGCTCATAGATCCCTTGGTCGTTCGGCTCTATGGCGGTCATAGCATCACTCTTGTAGCTAAAGACCTGCAAGACAGGATAGCCGCCGTTACGGGCGATAAGATCATCGGGTCTGAACGAGCTGCCAAGAGCAGAGGTCTTCCCCTTCAGACCTGCGGCGGATTGGACAGAGCTTCCGCTGAGGGTATAGGCTGTATCGGAATAGACCAGGGGATAGGTGTTGAGACCGTAGGAATTCTTAACTATAAAGTCTGTTACGGCTGCGTTGACCTTGCCTACCAGACTTCCTGCGTACTTTGCGGAAATGGTACAGGCTCCGTAGGAGTTGGTGATCCTTGCCCCTGCTGCCTTGCTGGAGTAGTATGCCACAAGACCGCCGGCAGTACCCTCTGTGGTAATATCTGCCCTTGCATAGGAGTTCTCTATCATGGTAGCGGCTGCTATGCCTACCAGACCTCCGGCATTTCCTGTGCCTGTGATCTTTGCTCGGCTGTAGCAATTACGGATGGTTCCTGTAGCAGAGCCTGCCAGTCCGCCTACCTGGTTGCCACCCTGTATATTTCCGCTCTCAATGCCCAGGTTGTAAATGTTGCCCTTGATGTGTCCGAAGAAGCCTACATGATGATACCCTGTAGAGATCCGTATATTGGATACACTGTAGCCCTGCCCGTCGAAGCTCCCTTCGAAGAACTTCCCGGTAGCATCCGTGGGATTATTGCCTCCGATGGGTAACCATTCACGAGAGTCCAGATCAATGTCCCTCCCCAAGCGGATGGTCTGCCCCTTAAAGCTCGTTGCACCGCTGTTGACCTGATAGGCTAAGAGCCGAAGCTCCGCTGAGGACTCCAGTACCAGATCCTCGGGGAGTTGGGTATCGCACTGCCACTGTAAAACGGGGTAGCCTCCGTTTTCCCATTCACAGTCATAAATAAAGCCGCTGCCTAAGGCTACCGCCTTCCCCACCAGTTGGGCCTTCGTGACCTTCCCGTTGCCGGAATAGGACTCTATAGAGCTGTTTGAGGTAATATCCGAGGCTTTGATGGCTGTGGTAGCGTAGCAGTTGTTAACGGTGATCTTAGAAATGGGATTGGTATCTCCCGTATTATAGAAGCCGATCATGCCCAGCCTTCCGGAGCTGTCTGTAAGATTGCCCACATGATAGCAGTTCTTTACGGTAGCCGTGGTGCTGCTGGTAAGATAGCCTACAATACCGCCTGCTACACTGCCGGTATTTTTTACATAAGCGTTGTTATAGCAATTTGTAATGGTGACTGTTCCGCTGAGTCGGGCGATCAAGCCTCCGCTGTGGCTGTCAGATGCCAGAACATTGGCACGGTTGAAGCAGTTCTCCACTGTGATCGAGCCACCGTAGCCGATCAGACCTGCCGTTGCCTTACCTCCATAGACCATACCGCTTTCGATGCCGAAATTCTTGATGGTGCCGCCGTTGACCCTGCCAAAGAGGGTAACTCCGTCCCCACCCGGCTCGTGGATCAGCAGATTCTTTACCACATGGCAGTTGCCGTCGAAAACACCTCTGAAGGCATTGCTGGTTCCGTTCCCGCCAATGGGATGGAAGGTACGACCGTTCATATCAATATCTTCCATGAGCTTAAGGGTCTTTCCTGCAAAGGTCTCTCCATTTGCTACCATTTCAGAAAGGAGGCAGAGCTGTTCCACATTAGAGATCTCGTAGATCCCCTCCGGGTTTTCCGTCAAGGTGGCAGCGGGATCGTGATCCTGCAGGAGCTTCCCTGTATTGCTGATCCCCCAGCCGGGGAGCTGGGTCGTGTCTACGGGCTCAGAAAGGACAGGGGTAAAGAAAACGGTAATGGAAGCTCCCGTGGTCTTGGTCAGCTTGATGACCAGCTTGCGGTAACCCTCGTTGGCATTCTGTCCGCTGGGATTAGGAGAGGAGGACAGTGGCTTTGCTGCCATTTGGGTAAACCTTGCCTCATCGGGAGAGCCGATCTGAGCAATGAGCTGTTTCCCGTTCTGGGTCAGAGTGGCAGTTTTCCCGTCGGAGGAAATGCTGATATCCGCCTGGGTATGGGCGAACCAATAGACCGTGGATGCAGAGCTGAGGGAGAACTCGTCTCTCAGCCGCACCCGTGTGCGATCATTGAACAGAGCCAGAGAACGCTTAACGGATTTTGCCCCGTAGCCATCGTAGGCATCCTTCATATCTACGGTCGCATAGCCGCCGTCATAAGCACTTGCGTAATCCGTGATCTGACACGTTGCATCGAAGACCTGTCCCCCTGTGGCATCGGGATTGATCACAAGGGTGTTCTGCCCCTCGGCACGCTTCCTGTAATAGTTCCAGCGGCCCCCGTTTTCACCGCGAGACATATATGATGGCAGATCATAGCTGTCCGAGCCTAATTCCACGAACCAATACTCCCCCAATGCCTCCATAACAAAGGTGCCTACATCAAGGTCTGTGTGACCTGTTTGATTATATCCGGACTTGATGGCAGCATAGATCTGTGCCTCATCTCCGGGAGCACTGCGGAAGGAGGCGATGGATTCGTACTCATCACTCTTGACGAAATAGTCAAGTCGGGAGGATTCCTTGGTTCTACCCTCGATCAATTCCGGATCATACCAGAGCATAGCAAGGTATTCATCATTGCGGTCGGTGGTTCCCTGATGCTCCCGCTGATGGATCGACAGATGGGGCATATTGTAGCGATTTGCATACCAGTGGAGAATGGCAGAATTACGGAAGGTAGTGCTGCCGTCTCCGTAATTAAAGTTATACAAATAACCGTTGGTTGCAAGGAAATATTCTCCCGATTCCTTGACTCCCTCTACCTCGGACAGACCGAAGTCTGTGCCCAGGACCGTATTCAGAGCCTCCATAAAGTAAACGGTAAAGGCCAGGCCCACTGCCGCATAGCCGGGGCCCTCGGGGTAGGCTCCTCCCGGGGCAAAGGTCAGGGAAAGCTGTATATTGGACACAGCGTTGGAAATGATGGTAGCACATTCGGAGGGATAATTCTCAAAAACGGACAGGGCTGCTATGCTCAAGCCACCGTTGCACCAGGGGTTCCAGTTATTCACCTTGGTCATACACTTGGGAGGCGGATTCTGGGTTGCAATGCCGTTCCTGTACAGCCCATTCCTAACCGTCGTTCTCTGAGCCTCAGTCATGTATTGATACAGCCAGTCATAGCCGATCGCCACGGCGAAGCACATCTGTGCCGTACTTAAGTAATTATCAACTGTGTCCCAATCCTTGAAGCCGGAGACATTGACCATTTCTTCTACAGCTCGCTCTGCAAATCTGCCCTCGCCGCTGATCTGGAATGCCATAGCCAGCCAAATGATCCGTTTGGTCGCATCCCTGCTGATGGGCCCTAAGGTCCCATTTGGGAACTCATACTTTAGGAGGGGTTCATCAAGAGCCGTAAGGCAGTAATTGTAGATCCTGGTATAAAGAACCTTCATATAAGGATCCGTTTCAACCAGCTTACGGACTCTTGCAAAGTCATCTTCGCTCGCAAAGATTCTGGGATGGACATTCTGAGATCTTGCCTCGAACAGATCTGTGATCGTAGCTGTAGAGGCACTGAGCTTCCCGGCAGTGGTGGCTCTGGTAGCAGGCTCCTCCGCCCCTGCCTTAGGCAAGGCTATTGTGGGAAGCAATCCCATAAGGATAGAAAATAGAGTCAAAATAGAAATCACTCGTTTAAACATAAGCAGCCTCCTGTCAATGGATCTCATACTTATTTCTAATAAAACGGATTAACCGTTTTATTATGCCGCTGGTAAGCGGCATGGCGGCAAAGCCGCCAAGAAATGCCGTGTAATACTGTTCTTGCCGCCGAAGGCTAAGCAGGATATTCATCCTGCAATAAAATGGTTTTCAAACCATTTTATCAAGAAACAGTATCATAGGTAGACAGATCCGTATTTTGTTGTTTGTTATGAAAGGGATCCATGGTGGTAGCAGCATGGATCCGTGCTTCGGGGATCACAGCCCCTGACAGAAGTCATACACGGGCTTCCACGCCATGAGGGCGGTGCGGACGGCTTGTGCCAGCTTTGGGGAATACAGCAGCTCATCCGGGGGACAGTCAGCCAGCGCAAACATATTCTTCAAGCTGAAATAGGGGAGAAGCCGTGGATCCTTACAGGGCTTTGGGCGAGCATAGGTATCGCCTGTGAGCTTCAAGCCGCTTTCGGCTTCTGCTTGCTTGACCAGCTGTAAAAACTTGTCTCCATGATCGCTGGGCTTGATTCGGAACTGCTCCATAGTAGCAGCCTTGGGATGGACGAAGAGGAAGCCGTAGCGGTAGCCCTCCGGCCGCACCTCAAAGCACAGACCGGGCTGCTCCAGCCAGGAGGAGCCGGGGCGGCGAATGCAGAACCACAGACTTTCTTTATAAAATGTGGGAGGATGCATCCGCATATCCCGATAGATCCGAGACAGGTGGAGCTTGCTGCCGTCCTCTCTGTCTATGGCCTGTTCTACCTCAGCAGCCAGTGCCTTCATGGGTTCTAATAGAAATTTCTGATAGTCCTGCTTGTGCTCTGCGAACCATTCTCGATTGTTGTTGAAGCGGATCCCCCATAAGAAATCAATGGTTTCCGGGGAAAAGCCTTGAAACTCTGCCATTGGAAAAACCTCTTTTCTGTGTGATTGTTTAGTTTATTATATCCATAATCTTACCCCGTGGCAAGGGAAAACTTTCCAAAAAGCACATAGAAAAAACCTATTGCAGGGAGAGTTCCTTACAATAGGCTTTTCTATATGCTTTTATACTATAGGATCATATGGACTTGGGAGAAGGAAGGAGAAAGCGGGGAGATTCCGCAACAGACCGAAGATCAGAAGCAGGATCAAGGAGCCTGTGAGCAGAATGCGGTTCAGTCTGCTGCCACGGTTCAGTGCAGGAGGATTCCACAGGAATTCGATCAGCCCTACGGTCAGCCACAGGGGAAGCAGAATGGCTACAGCCAAATTCTGAGACAAGGCACCCAGCAGATCCAGCCGCAGAAGGCAGAGGAAAAACCGTGAGATTCCACAGCCCGGACAGCATAGCCCTGTTAGCTCGTGGAAAATACAGGGGATCCCCCAGCCTGTCAGCAGGGTGAACAGGCAGTACAGGCAGCCAAAGATCCCGAAGCCTGCCAGAAGTCGGACGATCTCGCCATGCTCCCGAAAAAAAGTCCTTGCTCGTTTCTTCAAAGCGGGTTCCTTTCCTGAGTCTATGGAAGATGGCAACTTAACGGGGCAGCTTGTTCAGCTCATCCTGCAGCAGAGCCATAGATACGATATTCAGACCAAAAATGCTCAGAACCAAATAAATAATGGCGGTATTGCTGCTGTAACGACCGAGGGACTGCTTGACACGGTCAATGGTCTCGCCCTGCTTGTACATCCAGATCATCTGGTAAATGCCGCAGGTCACGATGGACAGGAGGACGACCATGCCTCCGCTCATAGCATTGGGATCACGGGTGAGCTGGCGCATATCCTCATGGAGCACATAGAGCCAGTAGAAAAGATAAATGCCACAGGTCACGATAGAAAGGATAATGAAGATAGCGATATCTCTGACCTCAATGCCTGCGGCGGGACCATGACCGGGGAAGGGCTGCTGATAATTGTAATTGGGCTGTTGGTAGCCGTAGTTGGGCTGCTGATAGTTGTAATTTGGTTGCTGGTAGCCGTAGTTGGGCTGCCCGTTATTGGGTTGCTGCCCATAATTCGGCTGTTGACCGTAATTGGGCTGCTGTCCATTATTGGGCTGCTGTCCGTAATTGGGCTGTTGGTTGTTCTGATTGTCCATGGGATACTCCTTTCTAATTATAGCTTGTGGTATTATACTACATCAAAGGAATCAAGTTGTCAACGATTTTTTGAGAATAAAGCCTGCCATGAAGGCGGCATCGAAAAGCATGTAGTCCATGAATGTGGGAAACACATAGGCTTTCTGCCGATTGGAATAGCGGTTATAGACGATCCACCGTCCCGGTGCTTCGTATTGAACCGCAACCCCGTGAGCTCCGCCGAAGGGATCCGGGTAACGAGTCACAGACAGGGGCTCCTGACCAAGGGTAAAATGACAGAAGGGAAGGGTTCGGTTCCAACGCATGATAATCGCCACATCTCCGGGCTGCAGCTGCGCTTCTAATTCAGTGACGGAGCGCGCCTCTGTGTAGGGAACCTTCAGCTTCTTCAAGCAACGACGGATCTCATGCACCCGCACTCCGAAGAAGCGGGGCCGCCAGGGACGGTGCAGCAGTCTGTGGATCCTGCCCAGAGGAACAGGTATTCCACACAGTACAAGTGCATTATAAATCGCAAGAAGGACACAGCCGTTGTGTCCCAAGTGGCACCAGCCAAAGAATTGATCAGCGTGCTCACACAACTTCTGTCCGTTGATGGGGGCAGGGGAGGGCGGAAGCTTCATGGGGATCATTCGTCCAGAACCTCTCCGTGAATGCAGACTCTGCCACCGTCGGGACATTTGGCATCGAACCTCCGAGCCTTCTCTGCCCCGTAGTCCAGAACTCCGCCGTTTTGCAGGGCGAAAACATAGGGGTAAATGGTGTTCCACAGCTCGTGGCACAGAGGTGGACACAGATCCTCTACCAGAAAGCTGTCTCCCTCACGGAAGTAGCCACAGCGACAGTTGCTCTGCGTAATGCTAAGTTTAATGATCATTCCAAACCCTCCTGCTCATGTTATGCTCATCATAGCATGAGAAAAACCGTTTGTCAATAAAGGCTCCTGTAAGAAGCACGGGTGAAGAGTCATAATCATTCCATGCCGAAAAAGCACGGCCGCCAATTCTACGAAAAGCTTTTTGAATCATAATAAACCCGATCTGTTCCGTTTGTTAATATTCCGATTTATCGTACCATTCGTAGGGGCGCGCATTGCGCGTCCGACAACCACCAAGAATTGGTGGTTGTGAAAAATATTTCGATTTTTGGAGAAATTACACCATTTTCGGTGGTTTTTGTGTTCATGGCGTTACGCCATGAACCGGACGCGCAATGCGCGCCCCTACGCAGCGTTAAATCAAACTGTTCGACAAATCGGAATTTACGGGTGGATGAACGCTAAAAAGGGTGCTGTCTTACATGGGCGAGCCATGTAGGACAGCACTTTGGGTTTGGTTATTTTTTGCCGTAGAGCAGGGAGGCGCAGAGGGTGGTCAAGGGGACTGCCAGTATGACACCAATGGCACTGGCTACGGAGCTGACCACCTCAATGGCAAGGAAGGAAGAGGACAGGAACTGATTCCCGGACAGATTCATGGAGAAAATGTACAGCAGCAGGATCACGCTGCTGCCCAAAATGGCAAGGATCAGAGTGTTGGTCATGGTTCCTACCATATCTCTGCCGATGTTCATGCCGGAGTGCCACAGAGCACCTGTCTTCAGCTGCGGATCTACAGCCTTCAGCTCGCTGAGGGCAGAGGCAATGGACATAGCCACATCCATGACCGCACCTAAAGAGGAGATGATCACGCCTGCCACCAACAGCCCACGGATCTCGAAGGGAGTTCCGGTCATACGCTCATTCTGCAGGGCATCGGCATATTCAGCCTGATAGCCGTCCACCAACAGCAGCCTCTGTGCCAGCAGACCGAATGCCATTGCCAGCACCATGCCGGCGATGGTTCCTGCGCAGGCACAGAGAGTTTTTTTATTGCAGCCTCCCAGAATGATGAAGCAGGCAACTGCAATAAGGGAGCACAGCAGCAGGGCGGTGGGAACGGAAGCCCAGCCCTTGGCAAGGAGGGGGAAGAATACCCCTAACAGCACCAGTACGGTCAGGATCAAGCCAATAATGGACTTTGCTCCCACCTTGCCGCCAACCAGTACCGTGACCAGAATGAACAGACCTAAGATCACGCAGATCATCTGCTGTCGATCCGGGCCGTAGACTGTCGCCATGGAGCTGCCGTCAGAATAAGTGCTGATGTGCAGGATCAACTTCTGCCCTACCTTCACGGGGGCAAAGTCGGTGTGAATGCCTACAGCATTGTCTGCCAGCAGAGTTTGCCCCTTGTCGGGACCCTCTCGCAGCTCCACCAGCAGCTTCTGCTCTCCACGGTAGGCATTCTGGGCTCTGGGATCCTGCTCGCAGCTGTCCGTAAGGATCTGGGTCACTCGGGCTCTGCGGAAAACAGAGCCCTCGTCTGTGAGCGTTTCTTCCTTCTCGCTGTTGGCATAGAGGAACAGCCCCAATAGGATCCCTATGATCACCAGAAGGATCCCTGCACTGATCAGGGGGTGGGCGGTATGTTGTTTATGCTTCTGTAACATGGGATCCTCCTGTGATGGGGTTTATTTTTTCAGCAGATCCAGCTTCATAATGACCTGAGCCACCTGTGCACGGGTTGCAGTGCCCTGAGGAGCAAGATTGTTGTTGCCCATGCCGTTTACGATGCCTTCTCCTACAGCCCAGCGGAAGCCATCAGCCGCATAGCCGCTGACAGTGGATACATCCACATAAGAGGACAGGTCTGTGGTTTCAGCCTTGCTGACATCGTAGCCTGCGTACTTGGCATAGCGGTACAGGAAGGTGACCATCTGCTCACGGGAAACAGCACGGTCGGGAGCGAAGCGATCTGCAGCGACACCCTTGACGATGTCGTTGTCGTAGCCCCACTGGATGGCATCGGAGTACCAGATCCCGGGAGCCACATCGGTGAAGATGCCCTTCAGCTCTACCTCAGGGGAGCCTGCCATGCGGTACAGGATGGTGACCAGCATAGCACGGGTCAGGGTCTTGTTGGGGGCGTACGTAGTGGCGGTCATGCCGTTCATGAGCTTGTTCTCGTAGACATACTCTACAGCCTTGCGGTACCAGATGTTTTCGGGAACATCGGTGAAGGGGAAGCCTGCACCGCAGACGGAACAGACACCGTTTACGAAGCTATGTCCCTTTGCGGGAACTTCTTCCTGCGGGATCAGGATCATTTCGCACATCTCGCACCACTGACCCTCTGTCAGACCTGTTTCTGTACAGGTGGGAGCTACAGCAGCCAGAATGCTGACGGTGTGCTCATGAACAGAGGTCACGATGTCATCACGGTCACGGACACGGATCCGTGCGTAGCTGTCGTGCTCAATGGCATAGGTGTTATCATAGGAGCCGATGCCGGTAACGCTTACGGCACAGCCCTGAGTCAGACCGGGGATGGTCTTTGCGGAGGTGATATAGCCGTCGATGAAGGCACGGGCTACCACGCCCTCAGCATCCTTAATATAGATGGATTCTACCAGACCGTTTGCCAGGGTGATCTTGGTGACCACACCCTTCAGAGTGATCAGGCTGCCCTCTACGGAGCGGTCGTTGATCTGTGCAGAGGTGACCTCCACGGGAGTCAGGGGAGTGGTCTCGCCGATCTTCTCGATGGTCTGTACTTGGAGCTCAGGCTCGCCGATGTAGAACTCGGTCTGCCCCTTGATCTGGACAATGTCACCGATCTTGAAGTTGCCTGCAACGGGGAAACAGTTGATGCCTGCAGTCTCGTCCTGCACATAGATGCAGTCGAAGAAGGCAGTGTCCTTGTCGTAGCCGGAGGCATTGGAGGTAACGACACCTTCAATATTGAACTTATAGCCAACTTCCGTCTGCTTACGAACCTCTGCGATGGGAGTGATCTTTACGGGATTGATCTCCTTCAGGAGATTCTCTGCCAGGGCGTTGTTGCCGTTTTCTGCAGGGAAAAGAATGTTATAGTCATTCATGAAGGGAACACCGGAGACGAAGATCATGCCTTTGCCCTCCTGACGATCTGCTGCCATTAGCAGCAGACGGGACTGGAGACCGTAGTCCTCGTCGTTGTAGCTGTACTTCATGGTGGAGGAGCCGCCTAAGCCGTCTCCGTCCTCATCTCGGGATTCGGTCTTATAGTTGCCGAAGAGAACTGCACTGATATGGGAGGGCAGGGTGTCCAGAACCTCACCATCCTGATCTACGGCATACACGGAGGAGCCGTTGTAGAAGACAATGGAGTCCTCGATCCCTTGTACCAGAGGATCTTCGCCGAAGCTATAGGCATAAACAGAGTTGTAGCTGCCCTCACGAACCGCATCATCGGAGAAGCGGAGGCAGGAGCCCAATGCTTCAAGAAGGGCATTCTGAGTAGCGGCCATATGGGGCTCGAGCTTATCGAACTTGTCTCCTAAGTTGCTGATGATCAGGATGCCGCCTCGTGCGTTGAAGGCTGCCAGAGCTTCCAGCTCCTCGGCGGTATAGGACTTGCCCTGAGAATACTGACGGGTAGGAACATTGAGCACGATGGCAGTGTACTTCTCGTTCTTGCAGGCGGCGATCAGAGCTTCGGAGCCGGTAAGCAGGTTGCAACGGATCCCGGCTTCCATAGCAAGGGTGGAGAAGTTGTTCATCATCTGGCTATATTTGCCGGTCACATACTCGTTCTGGTGGGAGGCGTCGATGCCCATGTAGGTGACCTCGTCAGGCTGCACCACATTCAGCTCCACAGAGCTGGTGAAGGTGTAGTCCCGATTGTCGTAATCTACAATGGCGGTAATGGTAATGGTGATCTTCTTGGCTTCGGTGGGAGTGTAGCTCCAGGGGATCACAACATCTGTACCCGCAGAAAGCAGGTGCAGCTCATTGTCCACATGGAGGACCTGATTGCCGTTGATGCTGTAAACGATGCTCTTAATGGCGGCATCTGCGTATTCCTCGTTGTAGAAGTTGGTGTTAATGGTCAGCTCTTCGCCTACAACAGCGATATCTGCATCTAACGTGCTCTCGCGGATGCCAAGCTTCAGAGCTTCGCCAACCCAAACGGGAGCAGTGACTGCAATGTCCTTGTCTGCCTGGGTCACACGGAGATAGTAGTAGGAATAAGCAGGCTCCAAGGTGGCGGTAAGGTGCCCGCTTGCCAGCTCCTGGGCATTGTCCCAGGTGTAGGCGACCTTGCCGGAGTTGACAATGAGCTCTACACAGGTGATGCTGTCGTCACTGTCGGGATCCATGAGGGAAACATCGAATTCCAGCGTTTCGGGAACATTCTCGATCATGGTGCCCATGGGCAGCTCATTGACGGTGTAGAGGATCTCTAAATTCTTGTCCTCGGTGGCATAGACACGGTAGCTGCGGATGGCATCATAAATGGCTTCTTCCGTGAAGCTCTCTGCCAGAATGACATCTCTGCCGTTGTTGGCATTGCCCCACTTGCCCTTGTGGTTGTCCTGATTGTTGGTGGGTGCAACATGCCAGCCCTTGTCCAGAGCCAGAGTGTACTGCTCGTAGCTGGGGTAGTAGCCGCCGCCATGGATGGGGCCTTCTCCGTTGCCTACCTCTACCAGATAGACACGGCTGTCAGCCTGGGGATTCCAGTAGGCGAAGTCGGTGAAGTTGCCGAAGGTGGTGCCGGGGTGGTTCAGCTGGGTAATGCCCTCTGCACCCTCCTCGCGGGTCAGCAGCTCGTAGTAAGCACGCATACCTGCATCGGCACTCTTTTCGTTCAGAGTCTTGTTGTTACGGGAAACGATACCCTCGGTGACGAAGGTGTTCATGTGTCCGGGACCACCGGACCAGGTCATTTCGAAGCCGGGGAGGGCGAGGATATCCCCGGCATGAGCAGTATTGAACTGTGCCATGGCATCCTTGTAGGCAGTCCACTTTGCACGGGAGTCGGGTGTTGCAAGACTCAGGTCGTACAGAGCCTCCTCGGGATTGGGAGCATCTGCGGTATCGAAGTAGTTGGAGTGGTCTGTAAAGGCAACAAAATCTACCTTTGCTTCTTCGGGCAGACCTTCGATGTGTTCCAGTGCACTCTGGAGGGTGCCGGAGCCGTCGGAATATTCGCCGGTATGGGAGTGGAGCTGACCGAAGAGCAGGGTGAATTTGGATTCGCCTACAATGAAGCTCCAGCTCTTGGAAACGGACTTGCCGTCCTGACGGGTAACGGTCAGGGAAACATTGACTCTGCCTTCAGACAGATCGGCGTTGGGGGTATAGCTGATCAGACCGTCCTTGTAGCTTGCGTTCACAGCACCGCCGTTGAGGAGCAAATCAATGATGGGATTTTCTCCTGCATTGTTGACCCTTGCAGAAATGGTGGGACGCTTGTTGTCCTTGGTCTGGGAGTTGGAAACAGGCTTAAGATCGGAGATCACAGGCTCGTCCTTTACGATGATCTCTACACTGCCGGAGAAGGGGGTGCCCTTGGGATCCTTGCCCTCGACCCTTACGGTCAGGGTTTCGCCGGAAACCAATTCTGCTGCCAGCTCTGCGGCATATCTGCCGTAGGACAGGGAGCAGGGCAGCTCCTGAGAGCCCAGATAGGCATGGATCTCTTCCGCTCCGAAGATGGCATCCACGCTGAAGTGGAGCAGGTAGCTCTGACCCTTGTTGGCAGGAGCAGGGCTGCCGAAGACCACCTGAGGCTCGTTGACCACAGCCGCGGTGAGGTTCTCGTTGATGCAGGGGAAGAAGTGATAGGTCAAGCCGTCTCTGCTTTCGGTCATTGTAGCATCATAGGCAGCGAACTTGCCCATTGCGTACTGCAGAGTATGCTCGGGAACGGCTTCGCTGATCATACGGTAGCCGCCGTTGTAGGCTTCCAGAGTCCAGTCAGCGGTCTG
>JAGBGB010000177.1 GCA_017936205.1 Oscillospiraceae bacterium | reverse complement strand
GCTGCGTAGGGGCGCGCATTGCGCGTCCGGTTAATGGCGTAACGCCATGAACACAAAAACCACCGAAAATGATGTAATTTCTCCAAAAATCGAAACATTTTTCACAACCACCAATTCTTGGTGGTTGTCGGACGCGCAATGCGCGCCCCTACGAATGGTGCGGATAATCGGAATTTGAGCGATTGTGATATTTGCGCTGTTTGTGGAGAATCATGGAATCTTTTGCTGTCAGAGAAACAGCAGAGCCAAAAGCAGGGGTGGCAGGAAAAGGGCAGCAGAGAGAAGACAGCTATGGATGGTTTTTTTGGTCAGAGCGGAAATCTTCAAAATAAGGAGGGACAGACCGACTACAGCTGCTGCAAGGAGCAGGGCATACAGTCCCAAAGTCGTCCACACCTTCCCGATGCCCAGACCCAGAAGGGGAACGCTGCCGGCTGTTGCGGTTAGCCCGTCCATACCGTATACGGATACTACCGAAACGATCTGAGGAGTGAATACCACCATCCCTGCTGTAAGTCCGTAAAGTACAGCCAGAAGCTTTCTCCGTCTGTAGCTCTGCAATTCCCTTTCACTTGTGCGGAGCAGGAGGATCATGCCAGTTTCGTGCTCCGTTGCAAGGATCCCTGACAGACCCAGAGATAGTGCAAGGATCAGGCAGCTTCCTTGCCGTAGCAGCTCCTTTTTTCCTTCCGAGCCAAGGAGTCGGTTATAGGGGGACAGACATACATAGTCCAGATCCGCTGCCTTCATGCTTTGATATTGATCCCTCGCCCGATGGAAAACCCCTTCGCTTTCCAGCTTCCGTGTAATACCGGCAGATAGGGCGTCGTAGGATTCCTTCGATAGTCTCCCCTCTCGGAGCCCCTGTCCGTATTCCTCTAAGTTGGTATAGAGCTGTGCAAACCGTGCCTCCTCTTGCTGAATATAGTCATCCTTTTCTCTGGCGGCTTTGCCGGACAGAATTTGAGAATACTGTATATACAGCTGTTCCTGCGGAGGAATGTAGTCGGGGAAGTCCCAATAGAGCAGAAACTGCATCGGGATCAGAGCCAGTAGGATCCAGATCCCCCCTTGCAGGATCAGCAGCTTCCAAGTCTCATGGCGGAAGAGGCTCAAGCTGAGGGGGATCCTGCATTTCCGTCCCTTCCTGTCCTTGTGGGGGATTTTTGGCTCCTTCTTGAGATGAAGGACCACGGAGCCGCCAAAGGATACGAGAGAGACAAGCATCATTCCAAAAGCATTGGCAGCCAAACTGCTGACAGGCTGCCCGAATACATTTAGATTCCAATAGGTAGCAAATAGCTCCGTAGTTTTTCCGTCGGATAGGGGATTCAACACGGAATGTGGACGAAGGAAGCAAGCTGCACTTAGGAGCAGGAACAGGCTGCAGCATTGCCACAGATTTCTCCCTATGTAGGCTGCCGCATAGGCCAGAGCTGTGAGAGCTGCTGTCCAAAGGAGCTTTAGCCCTATAAACAAGCAGATATATTCTCCTATACTTAGCTGCCATGGGCAGCGGATCATGGAATAGACCGATTGAACAGGCGCAGACAGATCCACAGTGCCACAGCGGAGCAAGCCTACCAGAAAATTGCTTCCGTACAGAGCAAGGGTCCCCAGTCCTCCTACAAGAAGCCCGGCAAAGAGCTTCCCGATGATCAGGGAGAGACCGCCCTTGCAGGCAGGCTTGCACAGAGCCAGTGTACCGCCTTCCCGTTCGGAAAAAATCAGCTCCAGAGCGAGCAGCAGACTCAGAAAAACCTGCATCAGCTCCGTGATCCCACCACCGGGCAGAAGCTCCACGGCTCCGGAGTAGAGAATTTTAGGTGTTACATCCCGAAGCCCCTCATAAGCCTTCCGAGATTGCAGAATGTTCTTATGTGAGAAGCTCCCTGACTCGTACCGCCCTGTTAGCAGGAGGGTCTCTGCGTTCTCGTCAATGCCATCGAGAATGTTTGTGTAGCTTACGATGGGCTCGATCCGTTTGATCAGGGTTTGGAGCAGGATCCGATCCGAGTATATATCTCCGGTCAGCAGCTCCCCCGGATCTGCCTCTTCGTAGATGGCATGGTGAAGCTGTTCTTCCTTCTGCTCCAAGGCTGCCAATTCCCGGATAAAACGCAAAATCAGGGCGGCATCCTTTTCCTCCGCCCGGCGAAATTCCAATCGACTCATGTTTCCCTCCGCAGTTTTTCTTTGGGCCACATTCTATCACAGATGC
>JAGBGB010000176.1 GCA_017936205.1 Oscillospiraceae bacterium | reverse complement strand
GAGGCGATTAAGTTGCGGGAGTCAAAAAAACTGTACTTTTTCAGCAGCTTCCATTGCGCGTCCGACAACCACCAAGAATTGGTGGTTGTGAAAAATGTTTCGTTTTTTCGAGAAATTACATCTTATTCGGTGGTTTTGGTGTTCATGGCGTAACGCCATGAACCGGACGCGCAATGCGCGCCCCTACGCAGCGGTAAATCAAACTGCTCGACAAATCGGAAATTGAATAAGAAACATAGGGTGTATGGTCAATTATTCTATGTGGGTTTCCCAATCGGCTTCCTTGAAGCCGAGGAGGACAAAGTTCTCTCCAATCAGAATGGGGCGTTTGACCAGCATACCGTCGGAGGCTAAGAGAGCCAGCATTTCTTCCTCGGTCATGGTAGGAAGCTTGGTTTTCAGTTCCAGAGACTTATAGAGCATGCCGCTGGTGTTGAAGAATTTCTTCAGGGGCAGGCCGCTGTCTCTATACCATTGGGACAATTCTTCTATGGTGGGGTTCTGCTCCTTGATGTCCCGAAGGACATAGTTGATCTTTTTTTCCTCCAGCCACTTCTTCGCCCTTTGGCAGGTGGTGCACTTGGGATAGCAAATAAAATTCAGCATATTTGATCCTCCTGTCTGTAATCCGTAGTCTTTACTTCCCCATCGTTTTCCATCTCTACAGTGGGGTATATTCTATTGATCCTTCCATAGCAGGGGCAGTCTTTGTCATGATCGTTGATAATGCCACAGGCTTGGAGGTGGGAGTAGACCGTAATACCTCCCACATATCGGAAGCCACGCTTCTTCAGATCCTTGGCGATCCTCTCGGATAAGCCGTTGCTGACAGGGATCTTCCCTTCCTCATGTCCGTAATAGAGGATGGTTTTTCCTCCTGCGAATCCCCAGATATAGTCCGTAAAGGATCCGAACTCACGGCGGATCTCAAGAAAGCATTTCGCATTATGGATCACTGCTCTGATTTTGGGGACGGAGCGCAGCATACCTTCTGTATTGGCAATACGCTCCACATCTGCCTCCGTGTAGCAAGCGATCCTTTCATAGTCGAAGTTTTCGAAGCAGCTGCGGATGATCTCTCGTTTTTTAAGGATCAGAGCCCAAGACAATCCGCACTGCAGAGACTCCAACATCAGATGCTCAAACTGTCCCCTGTCATCCCGAGCAGGGACTCCCCACTCCTTGTCATGGTAGTCCTGCAAAAGAGCACTTCCCCGTGCCCAATCGCAATAACACTTTTTCTGTTGGTATTCCATAGAAACTCCTTATGTCTTAATCCCGGCAAACTGTGTCATATACAGCTCATAATACTTCCCTTGTTTGGCAAGAAGCTCCTCGTGGTTGCCGATCTCCACCACGCTTCCTTGATCCATAACTACGATCTTGTCCGCATCCCGAATGGTAGAAAGTCGGTGGGCAATGATCAGGCTGGTGCGGCGATCCATAAGCTTGACCATAGCATCCTGAATATTCTTCTCCGTTCTGGTATCCACGGAGGAGGTAGCTTCATCCAAAATCAGGATCTTTGGATCTGCCAAAATGGCTCTGGCAATGGACATAAGCTGCCGCTGCCCATGGGACAGCTTGGCTCCCGCCTGCTTCAGGAAGGTCCGGTATTGCTCCGGTTGCCCTTCGATGTAGCGGTGGATATGGCTCATTTTCGCAGCTTCCCGTACAGCCTCCTCGGAAGCATCCAGATGTGCATATTTAATATTATTCTCGATAGTGTTGGAGAACAGCACCGTATCCTGCAGGACGATGGCAATATTATTCCGCAGAAAGTCCCGATCTATGTCCTGAATATTCACCCCATCTACTAAGATCTCCCCACTGTCCACAGGATAGAAGCGCATAAGCAGGTTGACCACAGTGGTTTTCCCACTGCCTGTGGAGCCTACCAGAGCGATCTTCTGCCCCGGCTCCACATCCAGATTGAAGTCATGGAGCACCTGTTTCCCCGGCACATAGGAGAAGTCCACATTGCGGAAGGAGATTTTTCCGCTAATGGGCTCCGGCTTCTGGTCTCCGCTGTTGTCCTCGTCCGGTTCATCCAACAGAGTGAAGACACGCTCTGCGCCTGCAATGGCGGTCTGAATGGTGCCGTAAAGCTGGGCGATCTCATTTATGGGTCTCGAAAACTGCTTGGCATAGATAATAAAAGCAGAAACCGTACCGATGGTGATCAGACCCTCGTAGGCGAAGAACCCACCGAAGGCTGCCACGATCACGAAGCTGATGTTAGAAATGCAGTTCATGATGGGTCCCATAGAGCCACCTAAGATCTCCGCCTTAGTTCCCACTTGACGGAGCTGGTCAGAGGTCTTGCAGAATTCCTCGATCACATCCTGCTGCTTGTTGTATGCCACAATGGACTTGTAGCCTGTGATCATTTCCTCAGAGTGACCATTGAGCTGCCCCAGAACAGCCGATCGTTTACGGTAGACCCTCCGCATGGCTGCAGACATTTTCTTGGTGACGATCACTGTGAGGATCACCGTCACCATAGTGATCAGAGTCAACTGCCAGCAGTAGAGCGCCATAATGGTCACCGTTCCCACAATGGTCAGCACACCGGACACCAGAGAACCCAAGCTCTGGGAAATGGTGGAAGATACATTCTCCACATCGTTGGTCATACGGCTCATAACATCACCGTTGGAATGGGTGTCCAGATACTTCAGAGACAGATGGTCGATCTTTCGGAACAGATCGTGTCGCATTTGCTTCACAATACTCTGGCTGAGCCTTGCCGCAAGGAGGGATTGTGCCAAAGTGGACAGCACATTGACCAGATAAACCCCCAACAGCACCGTCGCGCAGAGCTGCAGGGTATCCCATGCTTTATCCTTAATGGAATCAATGGCGCTTCCCTGCAGGGATGGTGCCGCCAAGCCTGCCAAGGTCACGAAAACCACTGCAATCAGCAGTAGAATCAGCAGTCTCTTGCTCCTCTTAAAGTATTGCAGCAGTCGCTTCAGAGTGCTGCCCACATGCTCTGCGTGTTCTACAGTCTGACCCATGCCTCCCATAGGCCGCCCACGGAAATTAACGGTGGTACTTTTCTTTGCAGCAGCTGCTTTATAAACACTTTCCTTCCCTTCGGGGTATGCTCGAAGCCCTTAGGCAGGGATCGTTCCTTTTTCATTCTGCTTCACTCCCTTCCTTCATCTGGGAGTTATAGATATCCCGATAGATCTCTGATTGCTTTAGCAGTTCCTTGTGCGTTCCAATGGCAGCAATCCTGCCATTATCCAATACAAGGATCCGATCTGCGCCTTGAATAGAGGAGATTCGTTGAGCGATCATGATCCTTGTTGCCTTTCCGCTCTGTTCTCCCAGAGCCTTGTGGAAGGCAGCCTCTGTTTTCAGATCCAGGGCACTGGTGGAATCGTCCAGAATCAGAATATCATGCTCCTTCAGCATGGCTCTGGCAATAGAGATCCGCTGCTTCTGACCACCGGAGAGGGAGTGACCGCCCTCTGTTACAGGGGTATAATAGCCGTAGCTTTTCTCGCAGATGAAATCGTCAGCATGGGCAATTTGAGCTGCCTTCTTGATCTCCCAGGGGTCGGCATCCTTCTTGCCCCAGCGGATGTTTTCTTCAATGCTGCGGGAGTACAGCTCTGCCTTCTGGAGCACGATGGCGATCTTATCTCGTAGGGCTGTAAGCTCGTAATCCTTCACATTGATGCCGTCTACCAGGATCTCCCCAGCCGTCACATCATAGAACCTCGGGATCAAATTCACCAGCGTGCTTTTTCCGCTTCCCGTAGAGCCGATGATGGCAAAGGTCTCCCCGGGCAGGATCTTGAAGGAGATCTCCTCCAAGACACAGTGTCCCTCGCTGCCCGGATAGGCAAAGCTCACATTGCGGAATTCCACCGCACCCTTTACTTCCTGCTCCTCCGCACCGACACCGTCCGTGATCACATTCGGACTGTCCAGAACCTCATTGATCCGCTCCGCAGATGCCTTAGCTCGGCTGAAGATTTGGAAAATATTAGCCATGAAGGTCACACCATGGAGGATCTGGGCAAGATATGTAATGGCAGCCATGGTATGGCCGGGAGTAATACTGCCACCCTCTCGGGCAGTGTATCCTCCAATGAGGATCACCGCTACCACACAGAGATTCAGCACGATGTTCATACAGGGGCTCATGAATGCCAGCAAGCTCTGCACCTTCAGGTTCTTCTCACACAGCTCCGCATTGCCCTGATCGAAGCGTGCCAGCTCGTATTCTTCCTTCACATATGCCTTGACCACTCTGGCACCGGCAATATTCTCCTGCATGATCTGGTTGACCCCGTCCAGCTTCTTCTGCACTACCTTGAACAGGGGTGCCGTCTTCCGCAGGAAGAAGGTCACCGTGACCACTACAAAGGGAAGTCCGCAGGCTGCCACCAGTGCAAATTTAGGCGACTGGCGATACAGCATGAAAATACCACCTGCAAACATTACCGTATTCCGCACAAAGCCCCGCACTGCCATCATAACCATGTTCTGCACCTGAGTCACATCGTTGGTCAGTCGGGTCACTAAGGAGCCTACTGAGATTTTGTCCGTCTGTTGGAAGGACAGATGCATGATCTTGGAAAACAGATCCTTCCGCAGATCATTACCGAAGCCCTGTGCCGCAAGGTTTGCGAAGACACCGCACAGGATCCCGAACAAGCCTCCGATCATAACTGTCAGGATCATGCGGATACCAACGCTTATGATCAAAGATATATCACTTTTCAGAACACCCTCATCTACGATCTTTGCCATGAGATCCGGCTGAAGCAGATCCATTGCAACCTCACCGACCATAAACAAGGGTGCCAGCAGGCAAAAATACCAGTATTTCTTTAAATATTTCAGCATTGATCAGAATCCTTCTTCCCAAAACATTCTAAGAACATTATAGCCATTATTTGGAATGCCGTCAAGAGTGCATCTTTCACAGAGACCTCCATACCTCTCTTTTACAAACAGAATCCCCCTTGACAGAGAATCGGTTCTATGGTACAGTAAAGCCAAAGAAGTCTGTACTACAACAGGACAACCATTTATAAAAGGAGGATTTAAACATGAAGAACCGAACTCGAAGAGCCATAGGCAGCTCTGTACTGATGCTACTGCTGCTTCTTGGGCTCATGCTTATGACCACAGGCTGCACTACGGAGGGCGCAGGCAATATTGTAACCAAAACACATAGCATCAGCGATAGCTTCACGGAAATCTCTGTAGACTGTGCTGAATGTAACATCCGCATTCTCCCCTCTGAGGACGGCTCTGTAGAGGTGGTCTGCAAGGAAAGAGAGAAGTACCCCCACAGTGTTTCCGTCCGGGAAGGCAAGCTGGTCATTGAGGAGCCCAGCCGCACAGAGCTCTTCAACATCCTCGCTCTGACCTCTGAGCACACCGAGGTTACGATCTACCTGCCGGAAGCAGTTGCTGCAGGCTGCGATCTGGAATTGGAAAGTGCCAGCGGTAATTTCACCATGGATCAGGAGCTTTCCTTCCGTAATTGTTCCATAGACTGCGCCAGCGGTGACATCAACTGCAGGGCCTCCTTCTCCGGGGAGTTGGAGATCTCTGCCGCTTCCGGTGAAATTCAGCTCTCCAACCTGTCTTGCGAGGATCTGAGTGTAGATTGCGCCAGTGGTAGCATTACGTTGAATACACTTGATGCTACTGGAGATATTGAGCTGGAAGCCGCTTCCGGCAAAATCAAGGTCATCGGCACCCACTGCCGTGGTCTGGATGCCGAAGTCGCCAGCGGCAGCCTGACCTTAGAGGATGTCATTGCCGAGAAGGAAATTAAGGGCGAAACTGCCAGTGGCAACATCTCCCTGCTGCGCTGTGATGCTGCCTCCTATCAGCTGGAAAGCTCCAGCGGTAATATCAAGGGATCTGTCCTGTCCGAGATGCGCTTCGTGGCAGAGAGTTCCTCCGGCAGGATCAATGTCCCCAACACCGATGGCGGCACCTGCAGACTCTACACCGACAGTGGCAACATTGACATAGAAATTGCAAAGTAAATCAACGAAAAGAGCTGTCTTTCATGAGTTTCATCATGAGAGACAGCTCTGAATTTATATAATTGGATTACTTGCGGAAGATGTCAAAGATCTTGTCGATATCGTCGATATCTGCATCTACCTTGGCACGGGGAGCTTCAGAAGCGGTTACGGGCTTCTGGGCTGCGGCAGCAGAGAACAAGCCACGGTTGGTCTCGGGCTTCTTCTTGGTTTCTTCGAAGCCGGTAGCGATGACGGTAACACGCATCTCGTCCTCGAAGTCCTTGGAGGAGGTTGCACCGAAGATGATGTTAGCCTCGGGGTTTGCAGCTTCCATAACAATATTGGCAGCGATCTCGACCTCATCCAGACCCAGCTCGGAGGAGCAGGTGATGTTGATCAGGACACCGGTAGCACCATTGATAGAGGTCTCCAGCAGGGGGCTGGATACAGCCATCATAGCAGCCTGCTCAGCCTTCTCCTTACCGGCAGCGGTACCAACGCCCATGTGAGCGTGCCCTGCATTCTTCATAACAGCGGAGACATCGGCAAAGTCCAGATTGATGATCACGCGCTCAGAATAACCAACGAGCTCAGAGATGGAAGAAACAGCCTGCTTCAGAACATCATCAGCAATGCCGAAAGCATTGGCGAAGGTGATCTTCTGATCGGTGACATACTTCAGGCGGTCATTGGGGATAACGATCAGGGAGTCAACCTTCTCAGTCAGAGCAGCAATGCCTGCCTCTGCCTGCTTCATGCGGTTCGCACCCTCGAAGCGGAAGGGCTGGGTAACCACACCAACGGTCAGGATGCCTGCCTCATGAGCCAAATCTGCAATGATGGGGGCTGCGCCGGTTCCGGTACCACCGCCCATACCGGCAGTGATGAATACCATG
>JAGBGB010000175.1 GCA_017936205.1 Oscillospiraceae bacterium | reverse complement strand
GCCCGAGAAACTACCGAATGGCAAAGAGCATCGTTCTTTTTGAGTATGGTTCAAAATCGTAGTGCCACGGGCGAAGACACAGCTTCGCCCCTACAGCGCATGATTTTCGCTGAAGGCCTTGCTATATAGCGGTTTGCTTATGAAAGGTTATAACCTGAAAGCTGTATTCTACTCTAAAGAATGGGGTCCAATGAATTCGGAAAGGAGGAAGCACGTATGAAAACCATTTCGTTTCTCCTCTCCCATATCAGAACGGGTCCCCAACCATTTACCATTGGTCATCAGATCGCATCCGGCTGCAGCAATTTGGTATATTCCGCAGAGCGTGCAGGGATCCCCTGCGTGGTAAAGGAGCTGTTTCCTCTCTCCCTACGAGAAAAGGGCTTGTTGACCAGAACCGAAAAAGGTCGAATCGCTCTCAGGAAAGCCCCTGCCGGGTCCCTGCAGTGGTTCCGAGCATGGTGCCGTTGCTTGAGAGCAGGGAAGGTCGCATTTCTCCTCCGAGAGGAGCCGAGAACCATGGACGCAGTTGTGGGGCTGTGGGCGCTGTATGTTGGGCAAGGAACCATATATACTGTTACGGAGGGGCTGGACGGGACTTCTTGGGATGCCGTTGCAGGAGAAACGCCGGAACAGATTTTGCAGATCGGATTTCGGATCGCTACCTTTTGTGAAGAAGTACACAGGATGCAGTGGCTTCTGATAGATATTAAGGCATCAAATTTTTTGGTGGAGCCTCTACCCCGAGGGGATGTTGCTGTGCGATTGGCAGATTTTGATAGTATGATCCCCTGCAGGAGGATCGGATACCAAAAAAGCTTCCTGTGCTCCAGCGAAACAGCGCCGGCGGAATTGATCGCCTGCCGAAATCCCTTGGTTGGCTTTCACAGTGATGTATACAGCATATGTGCGATGTTGTTCAGGAAGCTTGGGGGGAATTTTGAACGGGAACGGATCCGAGAAGGATTCATTTCCAATATTCAGCCCCGACTTCTCGGATGGTCGAAGGAACGGTGTAACAGTTTGCTGACGCTGTTCCTTCACGGTTTGGAGCCGGATCCGAAGCAGCGACTGCATTCCTGCCGGGCTCTTGCCGACCGACTGGGAGATCTATTAACAGAACAAGGGAGCAGCCTATGAGAATCTATCATGGAACACAGGATAATATGATTTACTTATCTCCATATACTACCGTGTGGGTGGGAGAACGGGAACTGGTGATCAGAAGCACTCTGTTCGCCACTACGGTATCCTTACCTTGCAGCGGAGCACAGGGAGAAGCGCTCTTATCCCTGTTGCAGCAGGGCGTTGAAGAGACTGCCCTCCGTGATCACTTCCGTCGGGAGCTGCCACAGGTTCCTGTCGGGGAGCTTATGGAGGAATGGATGAGACAGGGGGTGCTGGAGTAATGGAATATCGGGTGATCCCCCCCTTCTCATACGGAGATATCTCTGTCAGTAGGTTAATTGCCTGTATTTGCAGCTCGGGAGTCATGGTGCTCTGCCCGGAGACGGGAACCACATTGGCCCTTTCTGCAGACTGTGCAGAGGAACTGCAAGGGCAGACGCTGTCTGAGGATCTTGCTTTCCTGCTGATCCAGCGGGGAATGGCACAGCATCCCCATAGCCGCCCCATTTCCTCCTTCTCGGAGGAAATTCAACCAGCCTTCTTCCTTATTGACTTGACCAAAGACTGTAATTTGTGCTGTACATACTGCTTCCGCACCCCGGAAGAGAGGAAGAAGTGGATCACCCCTGAGGCGCTGGATCGAATTTGCCGAGGATTGATTTCCTATGCACGGAAGCATCCTGAACGGAAGCTCAGCATTCAGGCATGGGGTGGGGAGCCTCTTCTGGAGCTGGAATCCATCGTCCGGTTACGACAAAGATTCCGGGAGGCTGACCTCTCGCCGGAAATCGTAATTGAAACCAATGGGGCTTTGATCTCTGCCGAAACAGCAAGCGTTTTGTTTGAAAACCAGATACAGGTAGGCATCAGCATCGACGGGATCGGTTCGGTGCATAATGCGCAACGTCCTACCCGAGGCGGAGGTCCCTCTCTGCAAATGGTAGAGCGAGGAATAGAACACCTCCGCTCTGCAGGCTACAGACACTTCGGCACGATTACAGTAGTCACACGGAATACCCTGAGACATTTGCCGGAGATCATGGATTATTTTGCCCATACCCTCCAACTCCCCACTGTAAAGCTGAACTTGATGCGCAGGAACGAGTACAATCGGGATTTGGCTATTTCCTTAGAGGAGATCCCTCAATATGTAGACACCCTGCTCCGCTGTATGCGTGGGTTCTATCAGGAGGGACTTTCCATTGTGGAACAGAACATTGCCCAGAGAATTGCCAATCTCCTGTTCCGACCAAATAATAATATCTGTAACGCCCACGGGTGTCATGGAGGCTACCGTATGCTTTCCATAGATACTGAGGGCGGGGTCTATCCTTGTGAGCTCAGCGACTATGCTGACTATTGTTTGGGGCAGGTCTGCCGTGGGGATCTTGAGGAAATGGTACACACAGCCATAGCCGAAGGTCATGAGTACTTCCGACAACGGGATACGTCTGCCTGTGCGGATTGTCCCTGGTGGTATTACTGCCGTGGAGGCTGTCGGTCTGCGGCTAAGTATGATACAGGCAGCCCCTTGGGGATCGACCAAACAGAATGTCGGTTCAATCGGGAACTTTACCCGAGATTGGTAGAGCTTCTCTTAGCCGAACCGTCCTTTGGTCAATATTTACTGAACGGAGCGGTGTAGTATGGCTTCTATGTATTTGGCATTGGGGTATCTGTGTAACCATCGATGCTTTTTCTGCCCTTGCGGAGAAAAGAACGGCTTGACTCCCTTTGGGGAGAAGGCGCAGCTGCTTCATGCCATTGATGTGGGGATCAGGGATCGAGGGATCGATCACATTACCCTTTCCGGTGGAGAACCTACCCTGCACCCCGATTTTCATCATATTCTGAAATATTGCGTGGATCACGGCTTGCAGGTTTCTGTTTTGTCCAACGGAGACAGCTTGGCAGACAAGGATCGCACAGCGGCACTTTTCGAGGATGTAGATCCCCGCTCTGTTAGCGTTACAACAGCTATTCACAGCGATTTGCCCTCTATCCATGAGCGGGTGACCGATGTGCCGGGCAGCTTCCTGAGAACCGTCCAAGGGCTTCTGAATTTGGTTCATTTGGGGATCCCTGTTACGGTGAAGCAGGTGATCAGTCGCTGGAATTACGACCGGTTACCGGACTTCGTGGATTTCGTGTACAAAAGCTATGGTCCCTTTGTGAGCCTGACTCTGTGTGGTATGGATTTCTGCGGCATGACAGGGGAACAAATTGCCCGGGTAGCCGTAGACTATCCCACTATGGGAAGCAGCTTGGAGCAGGCTCTGGATTTCGTCATTTCCCTCAGACAACAGTTTGGGGCATTCCCTCAGGTAACAGTGGCAGATCTGCCTCTGTGCTCCGTAGACCCTTTTTACTGGGGCTTCTTTACCAAGGTTTCCCGTAGCTGCTTATCCCAGTACAGTGCGCCCGAGAGGAAGACGGGAGCCGTTAATCTCCATACTGAGGTAGAGAACGACTGTAACATTTATTTCCGTGCCTGTGAGGGCTGCTGTGTCGCAGACCAATGTCCCGGTGTATGGCATTCCGCATACCGATATTTTGGGGAGTCTGTGGCAAAGAGGATCCTACCCTATGTGGAGGAATGATTTTTGCAATTATAGTATTCTCAGCAGAAGCTGATGGATATCGTTTTGAAGGAGGAATAAAAATGGATAAACTGCGTGTTTTTTCCCAAAAAGCAGGGGCTCCGGTTCTTGCAGGTGCCGGTGCGATCGGCGGCATGATCCTGAATGCACCAAATCCCATGATGGCATCTGATTGGACCAATGGAGGCTGGAGCAACTATTCCAGCAGTTGGATCAACAGCGGATGGAATAACTATTCCAGCGGTTGGACCAACAGTGGCTGGAGCAACTACTCCGGCAGTTGGCTCAACAGCGGATGGAATAACTATTCCAGCGGTTGGACCAACAGTGGCTGGAGTAACTATTCCGGCGGAAAATAATCCTATGGGTAGACCGGAGCCATGCCGAAGGCGGCTCCGGTCAACGCACCCATTTATCCATTCCCTTTTGAGAGGCGGTGATCTCCTTGGCAAATCTTATGCTGACCAAACAATGCAATCTTCATTGCAGCTACTGCTTCGCCAATGAATTTGTCAACAAGCAGAGCGATATCATGTCCTTTGAACAATTTGAAGCCTGTCTGCGGTTTCTGTCCTCTGACCCTCGGGAGCGGATCGGCCTGATCGGGGGAGAACCTACCTTGCATCCGGACTTAAAGCGGATGCTTGGGGCGCTGATAGACAGTCCCTTTCAATCTGTCTGTCTCTTTACAAACGGGATCCTGGTTGACCGATATTTCAATGAGCTCCGGAATTCCAAGTTCCAAATTCTCATCAATCTAAATTCACAGGAGCAGATCGGAGCTGCACATTATGGGAAGATCATGGATAATTTGGATCAGATGATCAACCGGCTCTATATGAGAGATCAGGTGGGGTTGGGATTGAATCTGTATGATCCCAACATGGATTTTTCCTATATGATCGAGGTGCTCAAGCGGTTCCGACAGAAGAAGCTCCGTATTTCCGTGGCAGTTCCCAATTTAGAGGGGAATCGTCAGGTTGATCCTCTGGCTTATTTCAAGAGCATGAAGCCCTTGGTGAGGTCGCTGTTAGAACAGCTCTTAGAGATCGATGTTGCACCGAATTTCGATTGCAACTATATTCCCTCCTGCCTGCTGGAGCCATCGGACTTGGAGCTTTTCCAAACATATCAGACAACTATGGAACGCAGCAACCTGAATCGGATCAATCCCATTTGCAGCCCGGTATTGGATATCCTCCCGGACTTGCAGGTAGTTCGCTGTTTTGGAATGAGCGATCTATATAAGGTTTCCCTTATGGATTTTCAAAATACAGAGGAGCTCCGCCGCCATTTCCTTTTAGAGGTGGATGCTCCGGCTTATCATATTCTTCCCAACGAGGCTTGTGCACAATGCAGGCAGTACCTATCCGGGAAATGTAGCTGCGGATGCTATGCCTACCGTACCCACAGGCTAAAAGCACTGCGGCAAACACTGAAAGAGCAAGGAATTCAGCCATGAGTATACACTATGCCTACGATCTGTGTGATGCAATGGAATATTTTGCAGAGGGACAGCCCCCGCTGCCCGAGCACACAGAGCTGTTGTATGTGGGATCCTATTTTTGTGACCGATACTACTGCAGTACATCGCCGAGGATTTGGGAAGAATGCTTTTCAGTCGCCCGAGATCGGGGAGTCGCTGCGGTTCTGGTCATTCCTACTCCGTCTCAAGCCCTTTTGGGTACCCTTAAAAACCAGACCCATGCCCTTATGGACGCATACGGAGAGCTGATTCAGGAAGTGGTGGTCAACGACAGCGGTATGCTGGAATGGGTCTCTGCCAACTACCCAAGGATCGGCATTTGGTTGGGACGTACCATGGACAAGGAGCTTCGGGATCCTCGGTATTGCCTCCCCGGTATTCATGGGAAGCTCTTGGAACAGGTGGAGCACCGGTGGCACAACCGATGGAAGATCCTGGGCGTGGAATCGGATGTAACCCAACTTTCTCCAAACGACTACCCCATATCCCATTATGGCTTGGGGATCCATGTTCCCTTTGCCTATCTGACAATGGGGAGGATCTGTGAATTTGGATCTATCGGACTTCCCGCCGGAGAAAAATTCCAATTATACCGTCCCTGTAATCGGCAGTGTATGTCTCATTGGATGTGGTTCGAGCAGAATGCACAGTGTTTCCTGAAGCATGGACGGGCAGTGTATACTCCTGTTTTCGGAGAGCTTGGGGAAACCGATTCTGCCAATATACGGATGATCGAAAGCGTTTTTGCCGCAAAAGTCGGAACGACCTGTCCCGGAGAGAAAGGAGAAAGCCTATGAAGCTCCTGTTACCTGTCAATGCTCCGGAGCATATTGCCCGATTGCTGCCATACGGTGAGAACGTAGAATTTTATGCAGGGCTTTGCCTCCAAAGCTGGGAGGACGCCTTTGGTCCCATGGAAGATCTGAACAGAATGTCCTCCTTTCGGCGTCAGGCGAATATGGAGGGCTTCGCTCCTGTGAAGGAGCTGGTCGCCGCAGCGGAGGGTCACGAGATCTTCATTACTCTGAATGCGGGAATCTACAGCCCTCCGCAGACAGAATTCCTGAAGGATGTACTGATACAGCTGAAAGAACTACAGATTACGGGAATCATTATTGGAGATCCTTATCTTGCCCCCTTGGTTCGAGATGTGGGCTTGAAGGCGGTTGCCAGTACCATGGTAGGGATCTACAATGAGGATATTGCCAAATTCTGTGTAGATCAGGGCTTCCAGCGGTTGATTCTTCCCCGTGATCTGACTTTGAGGGAGATCGCACAAATCACCGAGCAGGTTCCCGGGGTGGAATATGAGTGCTTCCTGATGCGTAACGGTTGCCGTTATTCCGACTCCCATTGTCTTGCACGGCACAGTGACCGCTATGGAGCTCTGTGTACTTATTTGGACCGTTCCAAACCACGGTATTGCGGCCTTGCGGAGCGATCCTTCGCTGCACACGATGCAGCAGTGTTCAATCACCTGTTTTTCTCTCAGGTATTTCATAAATCCGCTTGTGGGATCTGCGCAATTTGGGATCTGATGCAAATGGGGATCCACGCAGGCAAGATCGTAGGCCGTGCCGACGGTGCCGAGAGTATCGAGGAAGAAATGGCCCTGCTAAACCGCAATCTGAACCTTGCCGCAAGCTGCAGCTCCCGAGAAGAATATCTCAGTCAATTACTGCTGCCTCGGCGGTATGACAATATGTGCTATCAGGGCTGCAGCTGCTATTATCCTGAAATCCGCTATGGAGGTAACACCCATGGAACATCTTAAGTTTGTGCGCTACGATCACCGCCGTCATTTGGAAGTGCTGTACGCCTGGATGAATGCGCCTGAGGAACAGGCTATGTTCCTGTCTCACAGCACATGTAACAGCCTCCGAGATTTCGAAGGTTGGATACAGGACCGTTTAAAATACTTCTATCATGAGTTCTTTGTGGTGGAATTGGGGGACGGACAGCCCATCGGGATCGTGTACAGCTATGAGCAGAGAATGCGGGACGGTCATTGCAAGGTGGCGGTCTATATTGCTCCCCAATGGCGGAACGGTCCCGGCGCAATGGCTGCCCTGAAAATGGTGGATTACCTCTTCTGCTACTATCCCTTCCGCAGAGTATTCTGCGACATTTACAGTTATAATGCTGCCAGCCTCTGTGCTACACTGCAGCGGGGCTTCGAGGAAGTGGGACGTTTGAAAGAATATAAGTACCATGACGGCAGCTATCATGACTTATTGATCCTGACGATCACTCGGGAGCAATTCCGAGAGCGCTGGCACAAATTGCTCCATCCGGAGGTGTGAAATGGCTTATCCGGTTCATAGGATCCGCGATTTCAAGGAGCTCCTGCTCCATGCCGCAAGCTCCTTCGGAGAAGAGCCTCTGTTTTGTACGGACAGGGAGGAAATCAGCTTCGCCGATTTTTGGGAGCTTGTTCGCAGAGCTGCTGCAGGGGGAACCCGGGTGCCTAAGGGTGTCGTCATTTACTCCATTGAACAGCAGAAGCTCTTTGCCATCGGCTATTTTGCCCTGATCCTTACGGGGCATACGCTATGCCTGCTGCCTGACGGACATCCCATCCCCGATACCATGGTCGGCTATCCCGTTGTGACAGAGGAGGATCTGGAGCAGTGGCTGATGTTGGAGCCTGCAGACCCCTCTATGTTACAGGCGCCTGAGCCCAATGCACCCTGCACCGTTGCCTTTAGCTCAGGAACCTCCGCGGTTCCCAAGGGTGTGGTGCTGTCTCAGAAGAATCTCCTGACAGATACCCAATTAGGCATGATGCGTCATCGCTACTGGTTGGGAGAACGGCTGGTGCATATGTTACCCTACCGGCATCTCTTCGGGCTGCTGACGGATCTGTTGGCGCCCCTTCACGCAGGGGTCAGCGTATTTCTGCCGGCCTCGCCCCTCCATTTCTTCCACGGACTGCGAAGCTTCCGCCCTCACAGCCTCCACATTCCCCCTTCAGTGGCAGACGCCCTATGTGCCGCAATTTCCGCTGCACCCACCCCGGAATCCGTAACGGGTGGATCCTTGGAGAAGCTCATGTGTGCCGGAGCACCTTTGAAGGAAGAAACAGCCCGTACCCTTCTCCAACATGGGATCCTGCCCTGTGCCGCCTATGGCCTGACAGAGTGCTCTCCTTGTGTTTCTTTAACGGGGGAAGAGGATATCCGCATAGGCAGTGCCGGACCTCCTCTGGATCATGTGTCTGTAAAACTGGCAGAGGACGGGGAGATTTTGGTTGGGGGCGATACTGTAATGCTTGGCTACTTCCAAGACGAAGCTGCCACCCGTGACCGTATTCGGGAAGGATATCTTCATACCGGGGATCTGGGACGCTTTGATGAGTGTGGACATCTTTGGATCGTGGGACGAAAGTCCTCCATGCTTGTCTTTTCTAACGGAAGAAAATGTATTCCGGAAAATGTAGAAAGTCGGATCAACGCCGTAGAGGGAATAGAGGAGAGCGTGGTTTCTCAGTATAAAACCGAGATACACGAGATCCCGGTGGTTACGGTCGTAACTCCCCTTTCCTCTGAGCAGCTAAGACCTCATATTGATGAGATCATGAGGGAGAGGGATCTGTATCCCTATCAGTTGATCATCCGAGCACAGCCCATTCCGAAAAATGCTATGGGAAAGGTGAAACGAACATGATATCTTTGGAACGCTTATCTGAGATCCTGCGGGAAAGCGGTGCTGTCAAAGACGGCACGATCCTCCCTTCGGATCAACTGCAGGCAGACCTTATGATGAATTCCATGGGTCTGCTTATGGCTCTCGTCGCCTTAGAACGTGAATGCAATGTGATTATGGATCTGTCTGCCTTTGTCCACGTGGTTACGGTAGCAGATCTGCTGGAACTGCTCCGGAAGAAGGACTGATATGAACGTAGGACTATTAGGAAACACCTATCATCCCATAAAGAATACCGGGCTGGTCACAGGCTTTCTTACAGCCTCCTGTGACCTGATGGACGGATTTCTCCGCCACGCAAAGGCCGACAAGCTTGTTTGTCTCTACGAACCGGGGCGATATCAGGAGGATCGACTCCGTGAAATGGCAAAGACCTCCGGAATGGAAGAAAGGGTGCAGATGGTCAGTGAATATGACCTCCTGTTCCATGGTGCTTCCTTGATGCCGGACGTAGATGTTCTCCATAGCGTCAAGGAGGATGCAATGCCCCTTCTTGCCCTGCGGGAATCTATAGGGAAGCCCATTCCCATTACCTATACAGTACATTCTCTGGCAGAGCAGCACCTGCTGTTGGATACCTTCCTTCCCACCCTGTTCCTGCCCTTTAAACCATATGACGCTATTATCTGTACATCCGAAGCTGTTCGCAGCTCCATTCGCCGGATCTTGGATCGGTGTCAAACGATTTTGGCTCGAAATTTGGGGGAACAGGTGAGAAGTCGTCCTATGATTCGTCTGGAAAAAGTGCCTCTGGGCATTGATACGGACTATTTTTCTCCACGGGACCGAACTGTCGCCAGGGACACATACCACATTCCTCAGGATGCCTTTGTGATACTGTGGTTTGGCAGATTCTCAGATCTGTTCAAGGCGGATCTGTACCCCCTGCTTCATGTATTTCATCAGCTGGTTCTGAAGAACCCTATGAAAAAAATGCAACTGATCCTTGCAGGTTGCGGAGATTCTATTACGAATTATGAGATCACGCTCCGCCAACAGATCGGATATTTCCACCTTGAGGACAGGGTTCGGATCCTTCCCAATCGGGAGATTTCTGATCGGGCGGCGCTGTATTCTGCCTGTGATGTATTTACCTCTCCTGTGGATAATATTCAGGAAACCTTTGGCCTTACGCCAATTGAAGCCATGGCATGCGCTGTCCCTCAAGTCGTCAGCGATTGGGACGGATATCGGGATACCGTGGTGGAGGGAGAAACGGGCTTCCGCATTCCCACTCTTTGGGCAGATTGTATGGAGGATGTTGCGAGGACAGACTATCTGCCTTTGGAGCCGCAGCATCGCAGGCTGCTACAGAGGCATCTTGCCATCCGCAGTGTAGCTGTGGATTGTGGGATCTATGAGGAAAAGCTCCAATATCTCTTGGATCATCCGGAAGTC
>JAGBGB010000174.1 GCA_017936205.1 Oscillospiraceae bacterium | reverse complement strand
TCGCTAATTCTGATTTGCTCATTGTAACCCATCATGACAGACACGCTCCATTCACCATCTCTATATGTCATATTATACTACAAAATTGCGTGTTTGTCAAGAGTTTTTCCATAAAATGGCAGACTTTTTCAGCAGCCTCCATTGCGCGTCCGACAACCACCAAGAATTGGTGGTTGTGAAAAATGTTTCGATTTTTGGAAAAATTACATCATTTTCGGTGGTTTTTGTGTTCATGCCGATCCGTCATGAACCGGACGCGCAATGCGCGCCCCTACGAAGGGGTAAATTAGACTGTGCGACAAATCGGAATTTGACTTGTTGAATGTGAAAGGGTTTACGATCGTTGTGCGACTGTACGAGCGAGGCGTGGACGGTTCGATTACAACTTTAACTGTCAACTGTCCACTGTCAACTGTCCACTGTCCACTGTCCACTGCCCACTGTCCACTGCCCACTGCCCACTGTCCACTGTCCACTGCTCACTGTCTTCCGTCTACTGTGAATCTTCTGTCTGATCCTGTTGGCTGTTTATGGCTGACAGGATCTCTTGGTCTTTCTCGGTCAGGGGGAAGAAAAATTGGGTGCCGTCTCGCCAGATGGCTTCCCTGTAGATATCGGGGCCGTTGAGCTCGGTGTAGTCTCGGAAGATGCAGGGCGGTACATGGGCTCGGAACACGGGCTCTGCTATGGGGTATTGCTGCTGCAGTCGGAATACATGGGCTCTGGACCGCCACTTGGGGACCAGATCATAGAAAATGCCCTCGGTGCACAGCACACGGATAAAGCGGTGGTCGGAGCACAGGTTCAGTGCATCGTAGCGGATTCGTTCTTCCACAGGCTTCCCCTCCCTATATGAATGTGGAATAATGAAGGATAATTGCATTGTAACGCAAACTTCTACTTCTGTCAACCGATTCGACAAAATGGGACAAAAACTTACAAAAAAACCTGTGGATGGCTTTTTTACAAAAGTTCTTGCATAAATGGGAAGAATCCTGTATAATAGTCTATGCTGAAGAAATATTACACAGTCCGGAGGAACAAATATGGCAAAATTATACTTTAAATACGGCTCTATGGGCTCTTCCAAAACTGCACAGGCTCTGATCACAAAGTACAATTACGAGGAAAAAGGCATGACCGTCTGGCTGGTGAAGCCCGCCGCCGATACACGAGACGGGGCTGTGATCCTCCGTAGTCGTGTCGGCTTGGAGGCTCGTGCAGAGGTCGTGGCTCCCCATACGGATGTGCTGGAACGCTTCGAACAGCAGGAGAAGGTAGATGTGATCATTGTGGACGAGTGCCAGTTTATGACCCCTGAGCAGATCGATCAGCTTCGGTACATCGTAGATGTGCACAATATTCCTGTTCTGTGCTTTGGTCTGCGTACAGACTTCCTCAGCACCCTGTTTGACGGCTCCAGACGGCTCTTTGAGGTGGCTGACACCATTTCGGAGATCAAGGCGATCTGTGACTGCGGTGCAAAGGCTACCACCAATGCCCGTATCGATTCCGAGGGTTACATCGTCACTGAGGGCGATCAGCTCCTACTGGGGGGCAATGACCGCTACCTCGCCATGTGCCATAAGTGCTGGATCCGCAACATTCGGGAACATCGCAAAGTCAAATAAATAAAAATTTCTATATCTGAAAGGAGACCCTATTATGAATTGTCCTACTCCCCATATCAATGCCAAGGTCGGTGATTTCGGTCAGACCGTCCTGATGCCCGGTGATCCCCTCCGTGCTAAGTACATCGCAGAGAATTTCCTTGAGAACCCCGTTCTGGTCAACAATGTCCGTGGCGTTCAGGGCTACACCGGCACCTACAAGGGTGTGAAGATCTCCGTTATGGCTTCCGGTATGGGCATCCCCTCTATCGGCATCTACGCATATGAGCTGTACAATGCTTACGGCGTCCGTAACATTATGCGTATCGGCTCTGCCGGTTCCATTAACAACGATATCCATGTTCGTGATATCGTCATTGCACAGGGAGCTTGCACCGACTCCAATTTCATGCATCAGTACCACATTGACGGCACCTATGCTCCCATTGCCTCCTACGAGATGCTCCGCACTGCTGTAGAGACCTGCGAGGAGTTGAAGGCTACCTACCATGTTGGCAATGTTCTGTCCACCGATAACTTCTACAACGATGACGAAGGCCTGCCCGAGGCACTGAAGACCGTTCCCATGTGGCAGAGAATGGGCGTTATGGCTTGCGAGATGGAGGCTGCCGGCCTCTATGCCACCGCTGCTCGCTGGGGCAAGAACGCTCTTTGCATCTGCACCATTTCCGACCATATGCTCACCGGTGAGGAGCTGCCCGCCGAGGAGCGTCAGACCTCCTTCCGTGAGATGATGACCGTGGCTCTGGAAACTGCCGTGAAGCTGGAGAAGTAAGATATGAAGCGTATTTTCTTATTTGTATTGGATTCCTGCGGCTGCGGTGCTATGCCCGACGCAGAGAGCTTCGGTGATGTTGGCGTCAATACCCTCAAGAGCTGCTCCACCTCTGCCAAGCTCCACATTCCCAACCTGATCTCCTACGGTCTGGGTAACATTGATTCTATCGACTATCTGGGCTCCGTTGAGGCTCCCAAGGGTGCATATGCCCGTCTCCAAGAGGCTTCCATGGGCAAGGATACCACCATCGGTCACTGGGAGATCGCCGGTATCGTTTCCGAGAATCCCCTGCCCACCTATCCCGAAGGCTTCCCCGAGGAGCTGCTGAAGCCCTTCTCCGAGGCAACAGGCAGAGGCGTTCTTGCCAACGCCCCCTGGTCCGGCACTGCGGTTCTGGATGCCTATGGCCAGGAGCATCTGGACACCGGCAAGCTGATCGTATATACCTCTGCCGACTCCGTGTTCCAGGTTGCCGCTCACGAGGAGCTGGTTCCTCCCGAAGAGCTGTATGAGATCTGCCGCACTGCCCGTAAGCTGCTGGTAGGCAAGCACGGTGTAGGTCGCGTGATCGCTCGCCCCTTCCTGGGCAACTCTAAGGACGGCTTCTACCGTACCACCAACCGTCATGACTTCTCTCTGGAGCCCCCCACACAGACCATGCTGGATGCCATTAAGGCAGCAGGCAAGGATATGCTGGCGGTGGGTAAGATCTACGATATTTTCGCAGGTCACGGCACCACCGAGCATGTGTATACCAAGGGCAATACCGACGGCTTGAATAAGACCATGGCTTATGCAGAGCGGGACTTTAACGGTCTGTGCTTCGTCAATCTTGTTGATTTTGATATGCTTTACGGTCACCGTCGTAACATCGACGGCTATGCCGAGGCTCTGACAGAGTTCGACGGCTGGTTCGCCGAATTTATGGAGAAGCTGGGGGAGGACGATCTGGTCATGATCACTGCCGACCACGGCTGCGATCCTGCCTATACCGCTACCACCGACCATACCCGTGAATATGTGCCTCTGCTCATTGCGGGTAAGAAGGTCAAGCCTGTGAATCTGGGCACTCGTATGAGCTTCGCAGACATTGCAGCTACCGTTACCGAGCTGTTGGGCGTGGACTATGAGACTCCCGGCAAGAGCTTTGCCAAGGAGATCCTGGACTGAGAGGAGAGGGAGCTATGACACCCATCGAGTTAGTAAATCTGGCAATTGAAGCCAGAGAACACTCCTACTGTCCCTATTCTCATTTCGCCGTTGGCGCAGCTCTGCTGACCAAGGACGGTAAGGTCTATCAAGGCTGCAATATTGAGAATGTCTCCTTCAGCCCCACCAACTGCGCAGAGCGTACCGCCTTCTTCAAAGCGGTCTATGATGGGGAGAGAGAATTCGATGCCATCGCCATTGTAGGCGGCCCTGCCGGTAAGCCTGTATCCGAGCTCTGCGCCCCCTGCGGCGTGTGCAGACAGGTTATGAGAGAGTTCTGTGAGGACGACTTCAAGATCTATCTGAGCAAGGGAGATGGCACTTATTTGGAGGCATCTTTGATCGAAATGCTACCTTTCGGCTTCTCTGAGTCGAATTTACAGGGGCAAATTTAGTTACATTTCACAAATTTTCAAAAATGACTTGATTTTTTGACAATTTTGTGCAACAATGTATCAAGCGGATATCCGCAAAAAAATTTTGGAGGTTAAGAAAATGAAGAAACTCATCGCACTGCTTCTGGCTGTCGCTATGGTTGCATGCCTGTTCGTAGGCTGCAGCGATGACAAGGATCCCGAAGCAACTACCACCGCTCCCACTGAGTCTCAGGGAGACGACACCACTGCTCCTTCCGAGGACGACAAGCCCGCTCCTATCGACATGAAGGTCGCTATGGTCACTGACTACGGCGATATCACCGACCAGTCCTTCAACCAGACCACCTATGAGGCTGGTAAGGCATGGTGCGACGCTGCCGGCGTTGAATTCAGCTACTTCAAGCCCACCAACGACTCCACCGAGGCTCGTGTAGCTTCCATCGAGCTGGCTATCGAAGAAGGCTACAATGTCCTGCTGCTGCCCGGCTTCGCATTTGCCGGCGCTATCGTAGAGACTGCTGAGCAGAATCCCGACGTATACTACATCGCTCTGGACGTTGGCGAATTCGACCTGCAGGATGCTGCTGGCCACGCTGATGACTTCGGCTATGTCTACCCCGCAAACGTTTACTCCGGTGTTTACCAGGAAGAGCTCTCCGGCTTCATGGCTGGTGTCGCAGCTGTTAAGCTGGGCTACACCGAGCTGGGCTTCCTCGGCGGCATCGCTGTTCCCGCTGTTATGCGTTTCGGCTACGGCTTCGTGCAGGGCGCTGACTACGCTGCAAAGGAAACCGGCGCTACCGTTAATGTTAAGTACTGCTACGGCAACCAGTTCTTCGGCGATGCTGACATCACCGCTTACATGGACACTTGGTATGCTGAGGGCACTCAGGTTGTCTTCGCTTGCGGCGGCGGCATCTACAGCTCCGCAGCAGAGGCTGCTAACAAGGTTGGCGGCAAGGTCATCGGCGTTGACGTTGACCAGAAGGGTATCATCGACGGCAACTACGCAGAGGGCATGACTGTTACCTCCGCTATGAAGGGTCTGGGCGCAACTGTTAAGATGATGCTGTCCGAGCTTCAGGCTGGCAACTGGGCAAACTACTCCGGTAAGGTTGAGACCCTGGGTCTGGTATCCGGCACCGAGCTGGACAAGAACTATGTTGCACTTCCCGAGACCACTCAGTTCGCTGAGGGCTTCACTCAGGAAGACTACGCAGCTCTGGTCGCTGCTATGTTCGACGGCACCATCACCGTCAGCGGTAGCACCGAGGCTGAGCCCACTGTTACCAACATCACTGTTGACTATCAGGGCAACATCAAGTAATTAAATTACTTACCCCCGGGGAGGCGGACTTGTCCGCCTCCCTTTTTTTGATCCGAAATGAGAAACGAATGCCCACCGGTGGTATAAGTCCATGTTTCATCCCTTATTCAGATTCCGATTTGTCGAACAGTCTGTCGTACGACACCGTAGGGAACGGCCTGTGTAACCTTCCGCAAGGTATCGAAATTCGCAGGTGGATTTCAGAAGAAATGAACTGTAAAACTTCCCATATTTCGGATAGTTTCAGCTGTTTGCTAACTCTGTTAGCCTGTAT
>JAGBGB010000173.1 GCA_017936205.1 Oscillospiraceae bacterium | reverse complement strand
CGCCGAGTTTTGTGGTAAAAATTTTTACAAGGGGACTTTTTCAGCAGCCTCCATTGCGCGTCCGACAACCACCAAGAATTGGCGGTTGTGAAAAATGTTGCGATTTTTGGAGAAATTACATCATTTTCGGTGGTTTTTGTGTTCATGCCGTTCCGCCATGAACCGGACGCGCAATGCGCGCCCCTACGAAGGGGTAAATCAAACTGCGCGACAAATCGCATTTTACAGAGTTTGTTCGCTTTCGGAATTTGATCACCAAGTAAAAATAAGCGGCTGTCTCACGGAAGAGGTGAGACAGCCGCTTGGGCTTATGGTCTTGGGTACAGGTCGATGCGGTATAGACAGCGTTCTTGCAGATCAGCAAGGAAGCCGGGCAGATCCAGATCTTTGATGTGGACTTGAGCCTCGGTTTTGCAGCTCTGTCCTGTCCATGCCTTGGCAAGATATAGACACTTGGCATTCCGAGCTTCCCCCAGAGCCTGAATAAGCTCGGCAAGGGAGAGAAGCTCCTTGGCAGTGGGATCTTGTTTCCCTGTGGGGAAATCGCAGTCGCAGATCCATTGGGTCACACGATAGTCCCCGGACTCCTTCACAATTGCTTTCTTTACATCGTGCTTTGTGCCAATGGGGAAGGCATAGTCGGAGCCTTCACAGGCTCTTGCATGGTCGCCGGGGTGAATGGCAGGATCTGCAGCTCCGTACAGAATATAGCACACGGGGAATCATTCCTCTACGATGGCAATGTGTACATCACTGAGCTGTCTGGGCTCTACGACGGAGGGAGCCCCCATCATGATGTCCTGTGCATTCTTGTTCATGGGGAAGGGGATGACCTCACGGATGGATTCCTCGCCTGCCAGCAGCATGACCATGCGGTCAACACCGGGGGCAATGCCTGCATGGGGAGGTGCACCGTAGGTGAAAGCGTTGTACATAGCGGGGAACTTTGCCTTCACATCCTCCTCGCCCAGACCTACGATCTCAAAGGCACGGATCATGATCTCGGGATTGTGGTTACGGACTGCACCGGAGGACAGCTCTACGCCGTTACATACCAAGTCGTACTGGTAAGCGTTAATGGTCAGGGGATCCTCCTCATTCAGAGCCTTCAAGCCGCCCTGAGGCATGGAGAAGGGATTGTGGCAGAATTCCAGCTCTCCGGATTCCTCGCCGATCTCGTACATGGGGAAGTCTACGATCCAGCAGAACTCATAGCGTTCTACATCCATGTGTCCCTCTACCTGAGTGCCGATAAGCTTACGCAGAGCACCGGCGGTCTTTACGGCAGCACCGTACTTGCCGGCTGCCAGAGCCACGAAGCAGCCATTGCTCAGACCCAGAGCCTCTACGATCTCTGCCTTCTTCTCGGTCAGGAACTTGGAGATGCCGCCCACCAGCTCGCCGTTATCGTCCAGACGGAACCAGTATGCCTTGTTGCCGGAGAGCATTTCTGCATCGGCACAGAGCTTGTCGATGAACTTACGGGTCTTGTTGAAGCCGGGAACCACGATGGCTTTAATGGTCTGTCCTGCAAAGGGCTCGAAGCCGCAATCACCCAGAATAGCCGTTGCATCCTGCAGCTCTAACTTAATACGCAGGTCGGGCTTGTCGGAGCCGAAGCGTTCCAGAGCCTCACGGTAGGGAATGCGAACGAAGGGAGCCTCGGAAGCCACATTGTACTTGCCACGGGCAGCGAAGATGGGAGGGAAGACGGTTTCGATGACACCGAACACATCCTCCTGACCTGCGAATGCCATTTCCATATCCAACTGGTAGAATTCACCGGGGCTGCGGTCGGCACGGGCATCCTCATCACGGAAGCAGGGAGCGATCTGGAAGTAACGGTCGAAGCCGGAGGTCATAAGCAGCTGCTTGAACTGCTGGGGAGCCTGAGGCAGAGCGTAGAACTTGCCGGGGTGGTTACGGGAGGG
>JAGBGB010000172.1 GCA_017936205.1 Oscillospiraceae bacterium | reverse complement strand
TTCTTGGTGGTTGTCGGACGCGCAATGGAGGCTGCTGAAAAAGTCCCTGTCCCAAAAAGTTTACCCCAAAACTCGACAAATTCCAAACTTTTCTTGACTCAAATCAAGGGAATCTTCGCAAAACTCGGGGTTCGATTTTGAAAATCGGACTTTTTCAGCAGCCTCCGCGCAATGCGCGCCCCTACGAATGGTACGATAAATCGGAATTTGAAGCATAGCGGGGGGCTTTGGGTCAGGGCTTTGGACGGTTGCTTGCACGGAGATTTTTGACAAGGAGCTCTACGAAGTCCCAAATGGGGGGATCCAGCCATTTGTCGTAGAGGATGCACATATACAGGGGCTGGTGCCAGTTTTTCAGGGGAATGTAGCGGATGTCCTGACGCTGCTGCACGCAGGAGGCGGGGATGAAGGCAAGCCCCACACCTGCTGCCACCAGATCCAGAGCTGCCTGGGCTGTGTCTACGGTGCAGATGACGCATTCGTCTGAGGGGCTGCCGCTTGCCCATTCCTGGAAGCTCCTTCCCACATCGTAGTTGAATACGATCTGGGGCTCGTGGACGATATCATGGGGCTCCAGTATGCTCCGATCTGCCAGATGATGGTTTACGGGAACGGCGACGAAGAAATCCTGCTCCTTCAGCTTGCGGAAATGCAGACTTCGATCCCGATCTGTCAGATCCACCAGTGCCATGTCCAGCTTCTCTTGCCGCACCATGTCCATAAGGTTCTCTGCGGAGCTTTCTGTAATGCGGAAGCGTACCCGACTGTTCTGCCTGCTGTAGGAGGCGATCTCTTCGGCTGTTACGCCGCTGAGGGCACCGGATACATAGCCTAAGCGAATGACCACGGGGGCACTGAGCTTGCTTTCTCGCAGAGTCAGGGAGGCGGTGTGGAGCTCCTTCAGGGCGGCATCGACCTTTTCGCGATAGAAGCGGCCCTCGACTGTGAGGCGGATGTTTCGTCCTACCTTTTCGAAGAGCTTGACCCCACCTAATTCGGTTTCTAAATTGTGGATGGCACTGCTGAGGGAGGGCTGGGAGATCCCCAGTCGGGCAGCAGCCAGCGTATAGTGCTCCACCGCCGCTAAAACGGAAAAATAACGCAAAACATTATAGTTCATAGAAAATCTCCTGAATGTATAGTTTGTATCTATAAATAAAATATCATAACCATATTGGTTTTGGCAAGAGGAAATAGTATATTTTATAAGGATATGGATCAAAAAATGTTTTTTTAGGAGGTTTACCATGGCTCATATCAATGAAGCCGGTGTAAAGACCATCTGTGACATCTGTGATAGATACGCAGGGGAGAAAACACCGCTTATGATGATCCTCAGCGACATTCAGAAGGAATACGGCTACATTCCTCTGGAGGTACAGCAGATCGTTTCTGAAAAGACCGGTATTTCCGTTGCGGAGATCTACGGCGTTGTCACATTCTATTCCTTCTTCTCTCTGGAGCCCAAGGGGAAGTATGTCATTGGCTGCTGCTTGGGCACTGCCTGTTATGTTAAGGGTGCGCAGCAGATCATTGACAAGTTCTCTGAGATCCTTGGGATCAAGGCAGGCCAGACCACAGAAGACGGCTTGTTCACCATTGATGCTCTGCGTTGCATCGGTGCCTGCGGCATTGCTCCCGCAGTTACCATTAATGGCAAGGTCTACCCTAAGATGACCGTGGATATGGTTGCTAAGGTCGTCGATGAATATCGTGCAATGGAGGGAACTGAGGTATGAAAACATTTGCGGAATTAGATGCAAAGATCTGTAGCTGTACGCAGGCTCTGAATGCCAAGTTAGACGGCTCCAACGGAAAGCGTGCCATTCTGCTCTGCGGCGGTACAGGCTGTATTTCCTCCAACTCCCTGAAGCTGAAGGAGAAGTTCGAGGCTCTGGTAGCGGAGCATCATCTTGAGGACAAGGTCAGTGTCAATATCGTTGGCTGCTTCGGCTTCTGCTCTCAGGGCCCCTTCGTGAAGATCTATCCCGAGGATACCCTTTACCGTCTGGTTAAGGAAGAGGACATTGACGAGATCTTCCAGATGGATATTCTGCAGGGGCATAAGGTCGGTCATCTGCTCTATGTGGAGCCTCTTACCGGCGAACAGGTCGCCAAGCAGGATGATATTAATTTCTATAAAAAGCAGCATCGTGTGGCACTCCACGGCGGCGGTGTCATCAACCCGGAGAATATGGAAGAAGCCATGGGCTACGGTGCCTTCAGCGGCTTAAAGCGTGCTCTCTCCATGGAGCCCAAGGAAGTCATTGACGAGGTTCTTGCAGCAGGTCTCCGTGGCAGAGGCGGTGCAGGCTTCCCCACGGGCAGAAAGTGGTCCTTCGCCTATGCAAACGAGGCAGATCAGAAGTATGTGGTCTGCAACGGTGACGAGGGCGACCCCGGTGCTTTCATGGATCGCTCTATCTTAGAGGGCAATCCCTATGCAGTTATCGAGGGCATGATGATCGCCGGCTATGCCATCGGCGCAAGCGAGGGTTATTTCTATGTCCGTGCAGAGTATCCCATTGCAGTGAATCGTCTGCGTAATGCCATTGAGCAGATGAACGAGGCAGGGATCCTGGGCGAGAACATTCTGGGCACAGGCTTCAACTTCCAGGCACACATCCGTCTGGGTGCAGGTGCCTTTGTCTGCGGTGAGGAAACTGCCCTGCTGAATTCCATCGAGGGTAAGCGTGGTATGCCCCGTCCCCGTTCTCCCTTCCCTGCAGTGAAGGGTCTGTGGGACAAGCCTACCATTGTGAATAATGTAGAAACCTTGGCTTGTGTGCCTTATATCCTCCGTGAGGGCGCGGAGAAGTTCGCTTCCTGCGGTACGGAAAAATCCAAGGGAACCAAGGTCTTCGCTCTGGGCGGCAAGGTCAACAATGTAGGTCTGGTAGAGATCCCCATGGGAACTACCCTCCGTGAGCTGATCTTCGACATCGGCGGCGGCATCCCTGATGGGAAGAAGTTCAAAGCCATTCAGACCGGCGGACCCTCCGGCGGCTGCCTGACAGTCAAGGCTCTGGATGAGCCCATTGATTTCGACAATCTGGTTGCCAAGGGCTCTATGATGGGTTCCGGTGGTGCCATCGTCATGGACGAGGACAACTGCATGGTGGATGTTGCCAAGTTCTATATGGAGTTCATCTGCGACGAGTCCTGCGGCAAGTGCTCTCCCTGCCGCATCGGCACCAAGCGTATGCTGGAGATCCTGACCCGCATTACCGAGGGCGAGGGAACCATGCAGGATCTGGAGGAATTGGAGGAGCTGGGCAACACGGTCAAGAACAACTCCCTGTGCGCACTGGGGCAGACCGCTGCCAACCCCATTATTTCTACCCTGACGCACTTCCGGGATGAGTATTTGGCTCATATTGTGGACAAGAAGTGCCCTGCAAAGGTTTGTAAGAATCTTATGGAATACGGCATCCTCTTGGACAAGTGCGTAGGCTGCGGTCGCTGCGTGAAGGCCTGCCCCGCAGGTGCTATCTACAAGACCGACTATATCGCACCGACCAACAAGCTGCCCTCCTATCAGATCGATCCCGAGAAGTGCTTCAAGTGCGGCGGCTGTATTGCCACCTGCCGCCTGAAGGCCATCATTAAGAAGTAAGGGGAGGAGAGAAACATGGCTACTGTAAATATTAAGATCGAAGGAATTGCATATCAGGTAGAAGAAGGCCTGACCATTTTAGAGGCTGCCAAGAAGTGCGGCTATGAGATCCCCTCTCTGTGTGCCTTTAACCACGGAGAATGCTCCAACGGCTCCTGCCGTGTATGTCTGGTAGAGGTCAAGGGCGCAAGAGGTCTGGTCGCCTCCTGTGTATACCCTGTGAATGAAGGGATGGAGATCATCATTTCCAGCCCCAAGGCAAGCGAAGCCCGTCGGGCATCCGTGGAGCTGCTGCTGAGCAACCATAACCAGAACTGCCAGCAGTGCGACAAGAACGGCAAGTGTGAGCTGCTTCATGTAGCAGGGCTCACAGGAGTCCGTGAGGGTCGCTATCAGGGAACCAAGACCCCTGTAACGGTAGATGAGCTGACTCCTGCCATTGTTCGGGATACCTCTAAGTGCATCCTCTGCGGCCGCTGTGTGGCTCGCTGCCAAAATGCCCACGGCATGGGCATTTTAGGCTTCCAGAATCGTGGATTCAATACCATTGTTGCTCCTGCGGAGAATCGCTCCTTCCTGAACTCCCCCTGCATCCAGTGCGGTCAGTGCGTCAGTGTCTGCCCCACCGGTGCACTTATGGAAAAGTCCGAGATCTCCAAGGTAGACGCTGCCTTCAAGGCAGGCAAGCATGTGGTCGTCCAGACCGCTCCTGCTGTCCGTGCGGCTCTGGGTGAGGAGTTTGGTATGCCTGTAGGTACGCCTGTTACCGGGAAAATGGTGGCTGCCCTGAAGCGTCTGGGCTTCCACAAGGTTTATGACACCAATTTTGCAGCAGACCTGACCATTATGGAAGAGGGCACGGAGCTTCTGGGCCGCATTCAGAATGGTGGCAAGCTGCCTATGATCACCTCCTGCTCTCCCGGTTGGATCAACTATGCAGAGTACAACTACGGGGATCTGCTGGATCACCTGTCCTCCTGCAAGTCTCCCCACCAGATGCAGGGTGCCGTGATCAAATCCTACTATGCCCAACAGAAGGGCATTGATCCTAAGGATATCTTCGTGGTTTCCATTATGCCCTGTACTGCCAAGAAGGACGAGAAGGAACGCAAGCAGCTTGAGGTAGACGGTCTGCGTGATGTGGATGCGGTTCTTACCACCCGTGAGCTTGCCAAGATGATCAAGCGTGCAGGCATCCTCTT
>JAGBGB010000015.1 GCA_017936205.1 Oscillospiraceae bacterium | reverse complement strand
GTATAATGAAAACCACTCGTTATACGAGTGGTTCAAAAAAGCCTATGGCGATAAATAAACAACCCTGCTACAATATAGGTGCGGTCTGCCAACTGCACGAATAAAGTAACAGGGAGGTACATTCATTGTGGGAATGAATGACATAAATAGTTTATCACATACAAAATGGAATTGCAAATACCATATTGTGTTTGCACCGAAATATCGGAGAAAAGTTTTCTATAAAGAGAAACGGTTAGCAATCGGAAAGATATTGCGTCAGCTATGTGAGTGGAAGGGGGTAAAAATAATAGCAGCAGAAGCATGCCCCGATCACATTCACATTTTCGTAGAGATTCCTCCGAAGCTTTCCGTCTCAAGCTTTATGGGGTATTTAAAGGGAAAGAGTAGTACAATGCTATATGAGCAATTCGGCGAGCTTAAATACAAGTATCGGAACCGACAGTTTTGGTGCAGGGGATATTATGTGGATACGGTAGGAAAGAATGAGAGCCGAATTGCGGAGTATATCGAGAACCAGCTCAAGGAAGACGAACTGGGTGACCAGTTAAGAATCCCGGGAACAAGCCCGTTCACGGGCAGCAAGTAACAGTCCTACGCGGCTGGCAGATCGTACTCACGCGTTTACGCGTGAGCGAGGAATAAAGGGTTTTACCCTTAAATGACAACCACCGGCTTCGCCGGTGGATGTGTTTTTTTATATTTGCTGTGACAAATTCCAAGGTTCGTTTGTCTTATAGACAGAGGCCTCAAAGAAGAAAGGAGGGAGATTTTGCAACGGGTAAGAACACTGTTTGAAGAGTATAAGGATATGGTCTACCGCTTGGCTCTGAGCTACACAGGCAATCCCTATGATGCACAGGATATCAGTCAGGAAGTTTTTCTCCGACTGATCCGCTGGATCGATCGCATCAAGGTAGGTTCCGAGCGGGCATGGCTTACAAAGGTCACGGTAAACTGCTGCAAGAATCTGCACTCCTCCTACGAAAGGTGCCATACCCGAGAGCTGCTGGAAACGGATGCTGTCATGCAGCCGGAAGACGGGAGCCTAAGAGAGATGATTATGGCTCTTCCGAAGGATTATCGGATCGTAGTGTATCTGTTTTACTACGAGGAGTACAGTACAAAAGAAATAGCCAAGCTGCTGCATGTCAGGCAGACTACAGTAACTACCCGTCTGCATCGAGCTCGTCAGCAGCTTAGGGAACGATTAAAGGAGGAAACAGAATGAAGGATCACATTAGGACCGAATTTGACAGGATCCATATGCCGCAAAGTTGTTCAGCAAGGATCCGTCAAAGCATAGAAGAAGCCCAGCCTGTTCACAGAAAAAAGCTCCGCATTCTACCGAAAGCACTCATTGCCGCTGCTGCTATTATGTGCCTTTTGGTATCTGCCGCTGCAGTTGGAATTCGGGCAGGCTGGCTGGATGCCTTCTTAGGCAGTAGTGAGGTGCAGGATGTTAAGGAACTGCAGCTTACAGCACAGGACGGAGAGATCGAGGTAACCCTTGACCGTATGCTTACAGATGGCCCCTTCATCTATCTGCAGGTATCCGCCCGTACCCAAGGGGATGTGAATGCCGCAGATGCCTTTAAGCGGGGCTCAGGACTGCCGGAAGGCAGTATTGAAGAACGGCTGTACACGGTTTTTACAAAAGGCAACATCCTCCTTCCCCTATCTGAGCGAGGACGGGCCATGGTAGGCACGAGTGGGCTCTCCTCCGAAGGTCCTGCCGGAACATGGCACATCACTCGCTTAGATGATGGTAGTGATATAAACTACTGTTCCTACACCATGCAGATCATCTTAGCAGAGCTTCCTGCAAACTATGAAGGACTGGAGCTGACGCTTCGACTGGATCAACAGAGAACATGGACTCGCACTGAAGGAGGCATATACACCACTGACGAAGAAGCCACTGCTCTGATTGAAGAAACCATTGTCCTCACCGATGCCAAAGCTAAAATTACGACACTGGAAGATGGTCGGCAGGTAAAGCTCCATTCTCTGGGTGTACAGATCCAAGGCTCTGATTTCGCAGTTTGCGATGAAAATGCAAAATGGAACAGCGGTGTGGTCCTGAAGGACGGAACCAAGCTCCCCTTCACCCCTGGTTGGGGCACACAGGATTATTTTGCAGAAGAAATGCAGTGGAGCCACTGCCCCCTGAACAAGGTGATCGATCCCAATGATGTATCTTCCATCTATGCAGGGGATGCCATTTATCCCGTAAACTAATCTGATCCGGCAAGCTATACGAACCCGCAATTTTGGGCCAAATTCCGATTTATCGCACTGCTTCGTTCACCGCTGCGTAGGGGCGCGCATTGCGCGTCCGACAACCACCAAGAATTGGTGGTTGTGAAAAATGTTGCGATTTTTGGAAAAAATACATCATTTTCGGTGGCTTTTGTATTCATGCCGTTCCGCCATGAACCGGACGCGCAATGCGCGCCCCTACGAAGGGGTAAATCAAACTGTGCGATAAATCGGAATTTAATTAAAAGCATAATAAGGGCTGCTTCACTTTTTGGTAGAGCAGCTCTTTTTTCTGTAGAACGGCTTAATTTGGGTGAAAATATAACTTTACAAATATCGCAAAAGTTGGTAAAATTTAGATATCTATAGTCCTTAAAAATAGAAACAGGAGGATGTTCTATGGCGGGAAACAGATACTCTTTGGGACCCAAGGGCTTCTTGACCGAAGAAGAAAAGAAAAATATGCCCAAGGTTACAAAAAAGCTCCTATTGCGGATCCTTTCTTATTTGAAGCCCTACTGGGTGCAGTTTCTCTTTGTGTTTGTGGCAATTCTGCTGTCTGCTACCGTAGGACTGCTGCCCTCTATTATTACAGGGCGGATCGTGGATCAGGCTCTGGTGGGAGAGGACCTGGGGCTGTTGATCAAGCTGCTGCTTATGGCCTTCGCTGCTCTGAGTATCAGTCAGCTCATCGGAGTTCTGGAGAGCTTCATCAATTCCTGGATCTCCCAGCGGATCATCTTCGACATGAAGAATCAGATGTACCGCCATTTACAGTACATGCCTCACTCCTTCTTCACTACGGAGAAGCAGGGAGACATTATTACACGGATGAATACGGACATCAGCGGTGTCAGCTCCGTTATTAGTGGTACTTTATCCAGTATCGTCAGTAACACCGCCACGGTGGTCACCACCCTGGTTGCTTTATTCTCCATGAGCTGGCAGCTGGCTTTGGTGGGGATCGCCGTGATCCCTCTGCTGATCCTGCCTACCAGAAGTGCCGGCAAGACCCGCTGGAAGCTGTTGACAGAGAGCCAAGCCAAGAATGACGAAATGAATCAGGTCATCAACGAGACTCTCTCCGTCAGCGGTTCCATGCTGGTAAAGATCTTCACCCGTGAGGAGAAGGAATACGAGAAATTCGTAAAGGTCAACAGCGAAGCCACGGATATCGCTCTGAAGGAACGCCGAAGCGGCAAGTGGTTCATGGTGGTCATGGGCATCTTCAGCCAGCTCGGCCCCCTGCTCATTTACTTTGTCGGTGGTCTGCTGATCATTCAGAATTGGGATCCCACCCTTTCTGTAGGTGTCATCACCTCCACGGTAGCTCTGATCAACCGTCTGTACAGGCCGGTAGAATCTCTGCTGAATTTGCAGGTGGATTTCACCCGTTCTCTTGCTTTGTTCACCCGTATTTTCGATTACTTTGACCGTGAGAACACCATTGTCTCCCCGGAAAATGGGAAGAAGCCGGAGGTTTTCATGGAGCCCATCGAATACAAGCAAGTGGCATTCAGTTACGATCCCTCCAAGCCTCTCCTGACAGATGTGAGCTTCACCGTTCCCGGTGGGAAGATGTATGCCATTGTCGGTCCCTCCGGCTCCGGAAAGTCTACGGTGGTCAATATGATCCCCCGTCTCTATGATGTACTTGGTGGCAGTGTGACCATCGCCGGTGTGGATGTACGGGACTTTGATCTTCCCTACCTGCGGCAGTGTGTCGGTGTGGTAACGCAGGAAAGCTATCTGTTCAACGGAACCATTCTGGAAAATCTTCGCTACGCCAAAGAGAATGCTACAATGGAAGAAATCGAGGCAGCCTGTCGTATTGCCAATATCCATGATTTCATCACCAAGCAGCCCAAAGGCTATGATACAGAAGTCGGCAACCGTGGTCTGAAACTCTCCGGTGGTGAGAAGCAGCGAATTTCTCTTGCTCGTGTGATCCTGAAGGATCCCAAAATCCTGATCCTCGACGAGGCGACCAGTGCACTGGACTCCATCTCGGAAAACGCCATTCAGGATGCTCTGGAAGCTATGATGAAGGGCAGAACCAGCATTGTCATTGCTCACCGCTTGTCCACCATTCTTAAGGCAGATCGGATCTTAGTGGTCAAGGATGGGATCATCTCTGAACAGGGATCCCATGATGAGCTCATAGCCTTGGGCGGCACATATAAGGAGCTCTTCGAAACCCAGTTCCGTCAGGCTCTTGACTATGAGGCAAAGGACACTCTGAATATCAATGCTCTCAGCACCACTCATGAGGTACGACGAATTACGGAATCAGATATTTCTGATGTATATGCCCTGTGCAAGTCCAACCAAAAATATTATGAGTATACCAACTCAGCCCCCACAGTAGAGAGCCTGACTGAGATCATCACTCGTATGCCTGAGGGAGCGGCCGTGGGAAGTAAGCACTTCGTAGGCTTCTATGAGAAGGATCGTTTGGTGGCTCTGCTGGATCTCATTGCAGGCTATCCGGAGAAGGACGATGCCTTCATCGGTTGGTTCATGGTAGATGGTCATCTCCAGAGACAGGGCATTGGATCTCGAATCTTCGCAGATGTGCGAGCCGCTATGGCAGGACAGGGCTACGATTCCCTATCCCTCTTCTGTGAAAATGAAAATTCCGAAGCGATCGCCTTCTGGAAGGCTCAGGGCTTCAAGGTAGCAAAGGAAGATCAAATTCGCACCACATTTACAAGAGATATATCGGTAAATAGCTGCCAATATGGTGAATCAAATCGTAAGAAAGGACGGCACAAATGAGAGAAGTCATATATAAGTATAATACCAGAGGTATGTACATGGAATCGGGTAACACCAACTTTTCCGGTGAATCCCACTTGAAGTTAGTGGTTGAGCCCCATCAGTTTTCTATGGTCATTAGCGGAGAGGTAATAAGGGACACCTCCTTCCCCGGGTGTACGATCATTGTTTCTCGTGAAGGAGGGGCGGTGTTCTATGACCATGAGGGACAAATCATGGCGCAAGTTGAGAAAGGACCTCGCAGCTATAAAGAAGTACGCTTCGGTTGGAAACAGGATTGCGTTTCTCTTGGTTTTGGGGAAGTCCGTGAAGTGGATTACTACCCCCATTGCGATGGAGAATATGACCGCTGGGGTACGGAGTGGGTGACACAGCGGGAAGTGATTCTGGATCTCAAGGATCATTCCATCGAAGTAAACTAAAAAAACGGGCTTGCCAAAATTCGGCAAGCCCATTTGCATTTATTCACGATCACACAGTCAAATTCCGATTTTTCGAACAGTTTGATTTACCCCTTCGTAGGGGCGCGCATTGCGCGTCCGGTTCATGGCGTTACGCCATGAACACAAAAATCACCGAAAATGATGTAATTTCTCCAAAAAACGAAACATTTTTCACAACCACCAATTCTTGGCGGTTGTCGGACGCGCAATGCGCGCCCCTACGAATGGTACGATAAATCGGAATTTGACCGTGTGTTTTGGGACGCATATGAAAAATGTCTCGGTTTTCGGGTCTTACAGATCCTTGGCTTGGAGGAAGTTGGAGAGGGGCTTCTGGAGCAGAGCGACTGCCAAAACAGCTAAAACGGTGTTGGGCAGCATGTAGGAGCCATTGTACAGTATGGAATAAATCACACTGCTGCTGCCGTCCCAGCCGAAGATGGGGCTGACATATTCGGCATAAATGGTCACTCCACTTAGGAAGTGGATGGCAAAGCGACCAAGACAGCCGATCAGAGCAGCCAACCATGCCATTGAGCTGCGATGCTTCAGCACACCGGCTAATCCTACCATCATATAGGCAAGGCTGTAGTCCAGCAGCATAGATTCCCACGAAATGGCAGAGCCACCGGCGAAGAAGAATTTCAGCGTTCCGAAGACCAGTCCGGAGCCCAAGCCCCAGCCGATGCCCCAGCGAATAGCGCATAGGATCAGTGGGATCATAACCAGATCAATAGAGCCCCCGAAGCCGCCGAATGCCAAGCCCGTTGGGATTTTCAGATAGCTCAGAGCCAGAGCCAGAGCTGTGAATACCGCACTTTCACACAAAGCACGAAGCTGTTTGTTTTTTCTCATGAAAAAACCTCCTAAAACAAAAATTCCGCCATGCACCCATCTCGGAAAGCAAAGCGGAAGTGCCATCTTTTCCTACGACGGTATTGACCGTATCAGGTTCGCGGGTCAGAGAGTATATCCCTCAATCTCAGCCGGTACACCGGCCCCCCGAAGAAGGTTACATATGCGGTTAAACCCAGTATAGCACGGAAGAAAATATTTGTCAAGCCTGCAATTCTATGATATAATGTACAAAAGGAGTGATGCAATATGGATCGACTGCATGATTATTGCGATTCAATTGTTGTTTTAGATACAGAAACCAGCGGCTTGAGCTTTACGGGAGACGAGATCATCGAATTCTCCGCTGTCCGTCTGGAATGGGACAACGGCTGGAAACCGGTCATGGAGGTGGACGAATTCGTCCGCATGACCGATGACCGTAAGCTGAGCCCCAAAATCGTTGAGCTTACAGGCATCACGGACGAAATGCTTCTGGAAGAGGGCATTTCCAAGCAGGCTCTGTGCGAGATCTTGGGGCAGCTCTTTACTCCCAGAACCCTGATCACCGCCTATAATGCCCAGTTCGATCTGCTGTTCCTGTATTATTTGCTGAGCAAGCATGGGGATGCGGGGATCCTGAGGGATCAGCCCAAGCTGGATCTTCTGACAGTATACCGAGACCGCAAGCCCTATCCCCACAAGCTGTGCAATGCCATTGAGGTCTATGATCTGGCTGGGAAGGTAGTCAACTCCCATCGCGCCATTGATGACGTCCGAGCTACCGTAGAGGTCATGAAGGAAATGGCAAAGGAATGTCCGGATCTGGAACGCTACATCAATATTTTCGGCTATTCTCCCAAATACGGTGTCAGCGGCCCCAGAATATCCTCCGTCAAATATGTTCCCCAAGGTTATCGGATCACAGACAAGCTGTACAATCTGATATAACAAAACAAGGGAATTTGATGATTGAGTTGAGAGGTAACAAAATCGTTTATTTTCCACTTTCCATTTTCAAATTCCCATTCTATCCCCCTACTCGCCCTTTTGGCAAGCGAATGGTCAAAACGATCTCATGCTCTGTTTCCTCCTGCTGAGATTGGGCGTCGATACCGGCTCCCCGAACCAGATCCAAGGAATGGTTCACACTGTTGAGGAACAGCCGCAGATCCCGCAGAATGAATTTCCGCATGCCGTATTTGACTGTCTGGGCCTCCTGTTTTTCCAGCAGGGCCTCTATGTATGCCTCGGTTTTTGCTACTGTAAGCTGCCGTTGGAGAATCACATCTATGGCTTTCAGCCGTTCCTCTTCGCCGGGCAACCGCAGCAGGGCTCTGGCATGTCGCTCAGACAGACCATGCTCTCGCAGCTTATGCAGCACCGGTGGACTGTGGCGAAGCAGACGGAGCTTGTTGGCGACGGCACTTTGACTTTTTCCGATTTTTGCCGCTGCCTGCTCCTGACTCAGTCCGAAGCGGTCCATGAGCTTTGCCAAGCCCTGAGCCTCCTCAATATAATCCAGATCCATCCGTTGCAAATTTTCGATCATAGCCAGCATTCCTGCCTGCTCCTCATCCACCGTCAGGAGAATGCAGGGCACCTCAGACAGACCTGCCAATCTGGCAGCTCGCAGCCGTCTCTCTCCCGCCACCAGCTCATAGGCTCCCATAGACCTTCGCACTGTCAGGGGCTGCAAGATTCCATATTGCTTGATGCTCTGGGACAGCTCTCGCAGGCTTTCCGGGTCGAAGGTCTTCCTCGGCTGGGAGGGATTTGGTCGAATTTGCACAACAGGAAGGAGCAGGACTCGTCCGTGCTCCATAAACCCTCTGGGATCTTGCATGTTTCCGCTCTCCTCTCCGTTTCTCCTGTCCTTATTGTAGCGGTTTTCTCTGCGAAATCCCACGAAAAATAGAAGAATATCCACAATATTTTGTGTGAATAATAAATTCAAACCGCTATATCTTGGGAAATATGCGGGAAATAGCAAAAAATGCTGTACATTGACGAGATTTTCGATATAATAGACTTATCATCTTTTATTCCGAATAGATCAGGAGCGACTTTATGATCAAGAAGATATTGGCTGTTGGAGATGTGGTAGCAAGCAACGGTCTTGAATTTTTGAAAGCAAATTTACCTGCTCTGAAGAAGGAGCATGGCGTAGACTTCTGCGTGGTCAACGGTGAAAACGCTGCTGTGCTGGGTATTACTCCCCGACAGGCAGATACCATCTATGAAGCCGGAGCCGACGTGATCACCATGGGCAATCACACCTGGGGGCGCAGGGAGATCATCCCCTACATTGAACGGAATCCCCGCATGCTGCGACCTGCCAATTATCCTTCACGCCAGCCGGGGAAGGGCTGGGGCTTGTACGAGAGCTCCTTCGGTCCCGTTGCTGTCATTGATCTGATTGGTCGCTGCAATATGGACTACACACCGGATAATCCTTTTTTAGAGGTAGAACGGATCTTGAAGAAGCTCCAAACCAAGTTGATCCTTGTAGAGCTCCATGCCGAAGCCACCTCAGAGAAGCTGGCAATGGGCTGGATGCTGGATGGAAGAGTCAGCGCCGTTTGGGGAACACACACCCATGTACAGACTGCCGATGACCGTGTGCTTCCCAGAGGCACAGGCTATATTACGGACTTGGGTATGACGGGTCCGCGGAACAGCATTCTGGGCATTCAGCCGGAGCTGTCCATTAGACGCTTTAAGGGGGAGATCCCCCAACGCTATGAGCCCGCAGCGGGAAGCTGCAAGTTGGAGGGCTGCCTGTTCCATATCGAAACAGACAGTGGCTTGTGTAAAAAAACAGAAAGGATCCTGATCTATGATTAAATTCATTCATGCAGCGGATTTCCATTTGGATGCCGCATTTACCGGTCTATCCCCGGAACTGGCGAAACAGCGGCGGGGAGAGCAGCGTGAGATCCTCAGTCGTTTTGCCTTAGCATGTCAGGACTGCGATCTGGTTCTGCTGGCAGGAGACCTTTTTGATGGGAAGAATCCCTACTTAGATACCATTGAGGCATTGAAGGCATGTTTTTCCTCCATTGCGGCGCCCATTTATATTGCTCCCGGCAACCACGATCCCTACAATGAGGACAGCCCCTATGTCCGTGAGGATTGGGGAGAAAATGTGCATATTTTCACCAAGCAGGAGATAGAGAGGATCCAACTGCCCGGCTGCGACCTGTACGGCGCAGCCTATACGCAAGGCGGATGGGAGCCTCTGAGGGACTTCCATGTTCAGGATGAGAGCCGTCTGAATCTACTGCTTCTCCATACAGGAGCAGAATATAACCCCATTACCGCAGAACAGATTGCCAATTCCGGCTTGGATTACCTGGCACTGGGTCATGTACACAGTCTGCAGGTGCAGAAAACAGACTACACCACCTACGCCTATCCCGGCTGTCTTATGGGTCGTGGCTTTGACGAGTGTGGAAAGAAGGGACTGTTAGAGGTTCAACTTTCTAAGGTCAACTGCGATACTGAGTTTATTCCCATTGAGAGCCGCCGCTATGAGATTCTGACCGTGGAGGCAGGGGAAGATCCTGTGGCTTCTGTACTGGAAGCGCTGCCTGCGGACAGCCGGGAGCATTGCTACCGTGTGATCCTTTCCGGTCCCTGCGAGGATCCGAAGCTTCCTGCCGTAGAAGAAGCGCTCCGTGATCGCTGCTTCAGTCTGGATCTGGTAGATCAGACCCATGGAATACGGAGGCAGTGGGAAGGCATCGAGGAGGACACCCTCCGGGGAGAGATCATGAAGGAACTAAAGAGCCGTTACGATCAGGGCTCTGAGGAGGAGCAGCAGCGGATCCTGACTGCTGCCCGTATCTTGGGGGATCTGATGGACGGCAGAGAAGTCAGCCTGTAAGGAGGGCTCAATATGAAGATTCTAAGAATGCGTGCATCCTTCGGTAAGCTCCAGGGAGAGCTTGCGCTGCAGGATGGCATGAATGTATTGACCCTTCCCAACGAGGAAGGGAAGTCCACATGGACAGCCTTTATCATTGCCATGCTCTATGGCATTGACACCAAGGAGCGCAGCAGTCAAGCCAACGCAGGTCTGCCTGCCAAGGAGCGCTACCGCCCCTGGAGTGGTAAGCCTATGGAGGGCTCTATGGATTTAGAGTGGAAGGGTCGCCGTATTACTATTGAGCGGAAATCTACTCCCAAGGCCCCCATGAGCCTGTTCCGTGCCTATGATACAGAAAGCGGAAGGGAGCTGGGTGCCCTATCCGGGGAAAACTGCGGTCGAACCCTATGCGGTGTGGAGCGGTCCGTTTTTGAGCGGACAGCCTTCATCCGTCAATTGGGAATGTCCGTCAACGCAGATGATGCCTTGGAGAAGCGTTTGGGTGCTCTGGTCAGCACCGGTGAGGAGCGGAGCAAGTCTGCTCCCCAGTTAGAGAAGGAACTGCAGGGCTTGAGAAATCGCCTGTCCGGTCGCAGTGGGCGGATCCCCAAGCTGCAAACAGAGCTGACAGAGGCGGAACAGCTTCATACCAATTTGGAGAATTTGCAGAAGGATATTCAAACAGCAGAGGCTGATAAGAATGCTCAGGAGCAGGAGGTGCAGCGTCTTGCCGATCTCCTGCAGCGGATCGACAATGCCAAGCAGGCAAAGGGTCACGCTGCTTTAGAGGATCTGAGTCAAAAGTTAGAGGAGCAGGAGCTTCTTTGTCAGAAGTTGGAAGGTATGACCAAAGATCTTCCCTCGGAGGCGGAGCTGCACAAGCTGCAGAAGCGACTGGATCAGGCAGTTTCTTCTCTGGAAACCGCAAAGATGGAAGCCGCCTTTGCACCTGCTCCCACCCCTCGTCCTCAGGCTCCCAGCTATTTCTCTGAGCTGACAGTGGAGCAGGCGGAGGCAAAAATCCGCAAGGATATGGAGACCTATGCTCAACTGAAGGAAAGTAAGGAGCCTAAAAAGGCTCTGCCCCTGATCCTGTGTCTGCTTCTGTTCTTAGGAGCCGGGGCACTTGCCGTTCTGACCTATTTGGAGCGGCTGCCTTTTACTTTCCCCCTGCCCATTGCAGTTGGAATTGCAGCCTCCGCTCTTACTCTGCTGCTGATCCTCTTTGTAGTGTATCAGCGCAGAACCGTCAAGCATGTTCGGAGCTTGTTACAGGCACAGCAGATCCTGCAGCAATACCGTGCAGAGGATGTTTCTGAGCTGCCCCAGCTTCTGGATGCCTATTCCAATGCACAGAAGAACTATGACGAACAATACTCCGGCGAAGCAGAGCAGAGTCAGGAGCTGGCTGACCAGCTAAAGCTGGCTCAGCTGAAGGTAGAGGAGCTCATTGATGAGGTCGCCGCCTTCACCCCGGATTGCAAGACCCTCCTGCAAGCCCGACAGGGACTTGCGGAGGCTCTGGAAGCCAGAAGCACCCTGACCACCGAAAATCGGGTGCTGGAAAATCAGCGATCTCAGCATCGCAGCATGAAGGAGATCTTTGGAGAAGGCACCCGAAAATTTGACTTTGAAGCTATGAACTTAGATGAGAGCAAGCTTCGTTATGAGCACCGACAGGCAGAGCAAAAGCTGCAGACTTTGTGTGACCGTCTGGCAGGTCTCCGTGGACGTATGGAGGCCATGGGGAAGCCTGAGGCTGTAGAAACTCGGAAGGCAGAGCTTCGTCAGCAGCTTCTGGCAGATCAGCAGCAGCTTCGGAGTCTGGACATTGCGCTGGAGGCTCTGGAGGCAGCGGATAATCGGCTTCGTTCCCGTTTCTCCCCCAGAATCACTGCAGAGGCAGGGAAGATCCTTGGGCAGTTGACCAGAGGGAAGTATCCTGCAGTGCAGCTTTCGCCGGAAATGCAGCTGTCCGTACGGGACGGCGCTCTCCAACGCCCGGCAGCAGCAATGAGCTGTGGCACTGCAGATCAGATGTATCTGGCACTCCGTCTGGCAATGTGTAGAATGCTGCTGCCGGAGGATGCCCCCCTGATTCTGGATGATGCACTGGTCAACTTTGATGACGACCGCTGTGATGCAGCGGTTGAGGTTCTCAGTGAGGAATCCAAGAACCGACAGGTGATCCTCTTCACCTGCCGCACCCTATAAGAATTAGGAGCGATGGATCATGTATTTTGACTCCCATGCCCATTTGGATGACCGCCGCTTTCAGGAGGATCGGGATCAGATCTTCCGCGAATTGAAGGATCATCAGGTTCATTATATTATGAATGTGGGCTGTGATCTGCCCAGCTCGGAACGGAGCATTGCTCTTGCAGAGCAGTACGACTTCGTCTATGCCTCTGTAGGCTCCCATCCCGATGATGCAGACCATGTGGACGGGAAGCTGTTGGATCGTTATCGTCAGCTTGCAGCTCACAAGAAGGTTCTTGCCATTGGAGAGATCGGACTGGATTATCACTACGAGGATGTTCCCCGTGCTCAACAGATCATTGCCTTTGAGGAACAAATCGAGCTGGCAGAGAGCCTAAAGCTGCCTGTGATCGTCCATATGCGGGAAGCTGCGGAGGATGCCATGGCCATTGTGAAGCGGCATCCGGAGCTTCGTGGTGTGTTCCACTGCTTCTCAGGT
>JAGBGB010000171.1 GCA_017936205.1 Oscillospiraceae bacterium | reverse complement strand
CTACCATCGGCAGAAAGGAACTGATAATTGGTCACAGGAGGCTGGGATTCCATTTTCCCGTTGACCAGCTTCATGGGATTTTCCTCTGTGCGAGAGTAGCGTGGGAACCCCATACGAATCTGTTCCTGAAAATCCGCAGGCTCCTTGGCCCCGATGGAAAGAATGGTGGGGAAGCGAAGCTGGCAGATTACCTCCATAATTTGAGGCTTGGCATACTGGACACGATCTTCATTTGAAAACATAGTTTGCTCCTTTCAGTCAAAAGAAATACATACTTGACCATTGATTTGCTTGTATTATATCATAGGCACAGGGGACTTTGCAAGTTCTGCTTTTCAAATCGTTCCACTTGTGCTATACTATATAGTAGTTATCTATTTTTTGAATAGGGAGGACTTGATTTTGGACCTATTATACTGGCTGGAATCCATCCGAAATCCGGTGCTGGATCGAATCATGAGCATCGTGACCTACCTCGGAGATGAGATTTTCTTCATTCTCATTGCTCTGCTGATTTTCTGGTGTGTCAGCAAGGAGGAGGGCTATTATCTGCTCTTTGTAGGCTTCTTCGGCACCATACTGAACCAATTCTTGAAGCTGTTCTACCGCATCCCCCGCCCTTGGGTCAAGGATCCCGATTTCACCATTGTGGAATCTGCCCGAAGCGGAGCTGACGGTTATTCCTTCCCCTCCGGACATACCCAGAGTGCTGTGGGGAATTTCGGCACCATTGCCCGCTGGAACAAGTCTTGGGGCTTGAGAGGACTGTGCATTGCTCTGATCCTGCTGACCGCCTTCTCCCGAATGTATCTGGGTGTCCACACGCCTCTGGATGTGGGTGTGTCTCTGCTCATAGGCGCCGTTCTGGTTTTTGCCTTCTATCCCATTATGAAGGCTGCGCAGAAGCGACCCGGGATCATGTACATCCTCATTGGCTTCATGCTGCTAATCTCCTTCACCTTCGTGCTCTATGCCAATCTGGCAAGCTTCCCTGCAGATGCAGCACAGGAGAACATTCTCTCCGGCAGGAAGAACAGCTATTCCCTCTTCGGAGCTCTGCTGGGCTTTGCCATTGCCTATCCCTTAGAGCGAAAGCACATCCGCTTCTCCGAAAAAGCCTGTCTTCCTGCCCAGATCTGCAAGGTGGTTCTGGGGATCATTGGGCTCCTTGCCATTAAGGAAGGATTGAAGCTGGTCTTCTCTGCTCTCGGTATCACATGGCTGGGGATCCATGCTCTGCGGTACTGTGCAGTGGTGCTTTTCGCTGCCCTGCTGTGGCCCTTGAGCTTCCCCTTCTGGGATCGTCTGTTTAGAAGGAGGTCTTAATTATGCTTTGGCTCTGGATCCTGTTGGCAGTGGTATTCCTGCTCCTTGCCGCCTGTTTTGGCTTCTTTCTGATCGCTTGTCTGCGGATCGACCGACTCACTGCCGATCTGAACAAAACCTTGCAACGCCCCGTTTACCGTGACTGCAAGGAAGAGATCCTTGCAGGTGTGCACTGGATGGAGCAGCAGCTCCACGAAAGGATCTACATCCGCTCTTACGACGGTTTGAAGCTGGCAGGAGACTTCTTTCCCTGCGAAAATGCCCGTGGAACCATCTTAATGTTCCATGGCTGGCGAGGTACGCCTCAGTCTGACTTCGGCTGCGCCATAAATGCCTATTATTCAAAGGGGCTGAATGTACTGCTGGTACACCAGCGTTCACAGGGCCCCAGCGAAGGGCGTTTTATTACCTTCGGCATTCGAGAAAGTCGGGATGTCCACAGCTGGGTACAGTGGCACGCAGACCGCTTCGGCAAAGAGGCTCCTATTCTCTTAACCGGGATCTCTATGGGGGCAACCACTGTACTTATGGCAAGCGGAAAGCCCTACACCGCAAATGTACGAGGGATCATTGCAGACTGTGGCTTCAGCTCTCCTCGGGAGATCATCACCTCCGTGGTTCGCTCCACAGGCTTGCCGGAGTATCCCTTCGTGCCCATTATGGGTATGTATGCGCGGCTCTTTGCCGGCTTCGGCTTCCGTGAGTATTCTGTACCGGAGGCTGTAAAGGATTTGAAGCTGCCGGTATTCTTTGCCCACGGAGAGGCAGATACCTTCGTCCCCTGTCATATGACCAAAACCGCTTACGAGGTCTGCGGAAGTCCGGACAAGACCCTGCTCCTTGTTTCAAAGGCAAAGCACGGAGCCAGCTATCTTGTGGACAGGGACAATTATGAAGCCCAGATCAAAGCCTTCATAAATCGCTGCTTAGGAGATACACTATGAACTACGCTGCTATTAAAACACTGGATATTGCCAATGGTCCGGGGATCCGCACCTCTGTTTTTGTGTCCGGTTGTACCCGACACTGTAAAGAGTGCTTCCAGCCCCAGACATGGGATTTTGACTATGGCGAGCCCTTTACCCAAGAGGTTATAGATCGCATTCTGGACAGCTTGGAGCCCAAGCATGTAGCAGGACTGACTGTGCTGGGGGGCGAGCCCTTCGAGCCTCGAAATCAAGAGGCTGTTGCAGATCTGCTGCGACAGGCGAGGAGGCGGTTCCCCAACAAGAGCTTCTGGGCTTTTACAGGCTACACCATAGAGGAGCTGGATTCAGACACCGCACAGGAGATCCTCTCCTATTTGGATGTGCTGGTAGACGGTCCCTTTGAAATTGACAAGAAGGATCTGACCCTGCGATTCCGAGGCTCTCGGAATCAGCGTCTGATCGACCTGAAGAAAACGAAACAAGCCGGAACCCTGATTCTCTGGGACGATGGCTACAGAAGAGGTGGAGTATATGAAAACAGTTAAGGTGAAGCTACTATATCCCCATGCAAAAATGCCCCGATACGGTACGGAATTCTCCGCCGGTGCAGATCTGTGTGCCTGTCTGGAGGCTCCCGTGACTCTGCAGCCGGAAGAGACCCGACTGATCTCCATCGGCATTGCTATGGAAATACCCGTAGGCTATGTAGGCTTAGTCTATGCTCGCAGCGGCCTGGCATCCAAAAGAGGCTTGGCTCCTGCCAACAAAGTCGGTGTGGTGGACTGCGACTATCGTGGAGAATTCTTCGTCCCCCTCCACAACCACAGCCCGATCCCCCAAACCATTGAGCCCGGGGATCGGATCGCACAGATGATCATTACACCCTATCTCACTGCAAACTTTGTAGAAGCCCAAGAGCTCTCCGACACAGTCCGTGGTGAAGGCGGCTTCGGTTCAACGGGGGATAAATAAATGAGTTTTCTGCCCATTACTTATGAAGAAATGAAAGCCCGTGGCTGGGATCAGCCGGACTTTGTATATGTGATCGGGGATGCCTATGTAGATCATCCCTCCTTCGGTCATGCCATTATCAGCCGGGTGCTGGAGCAGGCAGGCTATAAGGTCGCCATTTGCTCCCAGCCGGATTGGAAGGACCCCCGGTCTGTGAACCTCTTCGGCACTCCCAAATTGGGCTATCTGGTCTGCGGCGGCAATATGGATTCTATGGTCAATCACTACTCCGTAACCAAGCACCGTCGGAAGACCGACGCTTACACCAACGGCGGTGAGATCGGCAAACGGCCGGACTATGCCACCATTGTCTACTGCAATCTGATCCGTCAGACTCATCCCAAAATTCCCATTATCATCGGGGGAATCGAAGCGAGCCTCCGTCGTTTGGCACACTATGACTACTGGTCCGAGAAAATGAAGCGTTCCATTCTGCTGGATGCTCAGGCAGATCTGCTGATCTACGGCATGGGAGAGCGTGCCATTGTGGAGGTTGCCGACGCCCTGAGAGATGGCTGGGAGATCCGGTATCTGCACCACATTGACGGCACGGTCTATCGCAGCACCGAAGCAGAGGAGGAAGGCATTGTGCTCCCCTCCTACGAAGAATTATGTAAACTGAAAAAGAGCTATGCTCAGAGCTTCTATACCCAATACTGCAACACCGATCCCTTTACTGCCCAGCGGCTTATAGAGCCCTACGGCAAGGAATTTGTGGTACAGAATCCCCCTCAGAGACCTCTGACCACAGAGGAAATGGATGCCATTTACGCTCTGCCCTATGAGAACAGCTATCATCCCTCCTATGACAAGGGGATCCCTGCCATTGCAGAGGTGCAGTTCTCTCTGGTATCCTGCAGAGGCTGCTTCGGCGCCTGTTCCTTCTGTGCTCTGACCTTCCATCAGGGGCGGATCATCCAGAGCCGCAGCCACGATTCCATTGTGGCAGAGGCAGAACGGATCATCAAGCACCCGGAATTCAAGGGATACATCCACGATGTAGGCGGCCCCACCGCCAACTTCCGTGCACCTGCCTGTGACAAGCAGCTAAGTCAGGGAGCCTGTCAGAAGCGACAGTGTCTCTTCCCCACCCCCTGCAAGAATATGCGGGTAGATCATCAGGATTATGTAAACCTACTCCGCCGTCTGCGAGCCCTCCCGGGTGTAAAAAAGGTCTTTGTCCGCAGCGGTATCCGCTTCGATTATCTGGTAGCAGATCAGGATCCCACCTTCTTCAGGGAGCTGGTGGAGCACCATGTTTCCGGTCAGCTGAAGGTAGCGCCGGAGCACATTTCCGATCAAGTCTTGAAGTACATGGGCAAGCCCCGTCGGGAGGTTTATCAGAAATTCTGCCACAAGTATGAGAAGCTGAATCAGCAGCTTGGGAAGAAGCAGTTCCTCGTACCCTATCTCATGAGCAGCCATCCCGGCTCCGGTTTAAAGGAAGCTATCGAGCTGGCAGAGTATATCCGTGACATCGGACATATGCCGGAGCAGGTGCAGGACTTCTATCCTACACCCTCTACCCTATCCACCGTCATGTATTACACCGGACTGGACCCCCGAACCATGGAGAAAGTCTATGTTCCCACAGACCCCCACGAAAAGGCTATGCAGAGAGCCTTGATCCAATTCCGCAATCCCAAGAACTATCATTTGGTGCGAGAGGCACTGGAGAAAGCAGGACGGACAGATCTGATCGGTCACGACAAGAAGTGCCTGATTCGCCCCCGAAAGGGCGAGGTCATGGCAGCCCCCACAACCGCAGCAAAGCCCTCTGCTAAGGCAGGAGCCCCTTCCCTCCGCAGCCCCGGCAAGCCTGCAAAGCCTCAAAAGTCCCTTCCCAAAGGCAAAAAGGAGCCCAAGCAGACCCAGCCCAAGGGAAAACCCACTCCCAAGCTGCCTACCCCCCTGCAAATGCAACGAGCAGAGCAATACCTGAAAAAGCGAAAAAAGAAATAAGTCTCGGAAGGAAGTGCATATCATGAAACGATTTTTTAGTATTGTTCTGGTTCTCGCCCTGCTCTCCGGATTGGGCCCCAGTGCGGCTGCCAAGGATAGCAGAGGGGTCAGTTTAACCACAGATCACGCTTTCTTCAATGCCCTGACCCTGTCTGCCATGCCCACAGTGGAGACAGCGGTACAAGAAGGGGATTATACTCTGGCAAAGGAGGCTCTTCTGAAATACTATACGGAAAAATTCTCCAATCTGGACACCGTGCCCGGCAGTGCTGTTAAGAATGCCATGCTGTATCTGGCCCAGAAGCAGACCTTTGCGTTCTCCGAGCCCTATTTGAGCTATGTGGATATTCAGGGCCCGGAATATCAACAGTATTCCTTGAATTTGATGGGCAATAAAACCGGTGTATATGTGCTGTCCATGCTGGATAAGACACAGGGAGAAATACTGCTCCCCTCCCGGGAATCCGGAGCCATGGCCCCCAAACTGCTCATTACCTGTGCAGATAACAGCAGCAAGACCTTGGAGCCCACTGCAGACACCTTCGTTCGGGCAGGCTCCTATGCCTCTAAGAACTACGGCAGCGAAAGCACCCTCTATGTCCGTGACGATTATTCCGGCACAGATCCCTTCGGCAATCACACCAAACGAGTCTATCTCCGCTTCGACAGCACCCAAATTCCCTCCAATGCCAAGAGTGTGAAGCTGTCTCTGTACGCCAAGTGTTCCGGCGGTAGCGAAGCAAGTTTGCGGCTCCATGTATTCGGTGCCTATAACACCTCCTGGTCGGAAAGCGGCTTGACCTGGGATTGGCTGAAAAACAACAAGAGCCTTGCACACTTCTCCTGGAACAACATGCCCGGTGGCTTCACTTGGGTGGCTCCGGTGGGAGTTCCTTCTGAATGGGCACGATATAATGGTCGATTCTATGAGGTGACCTCTCTGGTGCAAGCAGGCATCAAGGCAGGTGTGGGCTCCCAGACCTATCGAGACTATTTGACCTTAGCAAAGAATCTTATGTTGGATTTCATTCAGGATGCAGGTGCAGGAAGTCCCTCTAACACCCAGGGACTGGAGCCTGCCAACCGTATGCTGGAGTTCCCCTATATATACAAGCAGCTTCTGGAAGGTGGCTTCCTTACCCCGGAGGAGAATATGACCCTTCTTTCTTGGGTCTATGATGAAGCCAATTACCTCAGTGATAAATCTCAGCTGTTCTCCCCCCAGAATCAGGTGCTCAGCGACTTGGCATACTACCACGGCTTTCGACATTTGACAGGCTTCTATCAAGGCTGTGGCTATTTCCCGGAATTTAAGCAAGCAAGCAAATGGAGTACAAACTATGCCGCCCGTCAGTCCATTGTGGTAAATGCACTGGTTCTGGAGGACGGCTCCTACAGTCAGATCACCTTCGGCTACCAGTCGGAGATGATCAACTGCGGCATTGTCCTTTTAGCTGCAATGGATGCAGTGGGAGATCGGTCGTACACTGCAGAAATCAAGACCAAGCTGATCCGTCTGGCAAGGTACCTCGTCAGCTGTACCCAGCCCAATGGAAGCCTGCCCTATTGGGGACAGGGTGCACCATCCAGAACCAAATCTGTAGTTGAGACCGTTCTGTCTGCCATTGGAAACAGCATGGATCAAGACCCCATGGTAGAGGAGCTGCGCCGCTTCGTTGCAGGTGGGGAGAACCCCGGGCTCGCCACCCATGCTGTCTACGACGCAAGCAAGGTGGCTGTGGATCGTACGGGCTGGGGATCTGAGGACACCATGCTTTTCATGAATGCCAAATGCGGAGGCAATCACGGCCACCGGGACGCGTTGGCGCTGCTGTTGTATTATCGTGGTCGTCAGCTCCTGACGGATACAGGCATGACCTCCTACGACAGCGCCCATGCTCACTTCAACTGGCAGAATTCCACCACTCGATCCCATAACACCATTGAGGTAGACGGAAAGGCACAGATTCTGTATCAGAATCTCTTCGATGTAACAAGCATGGGACAGATCAAGCTGGCCTCCAACCCTTCCGCATCGGTTCTGACAGCTTGGTCGGATGCAAATAATAACAACATTTCTACCAAGAGCCTGTCTATGAGTGGAGTCATCAACAATCTGGTCTACCACAGCACAGACTTCCGACACTACCGGGATGTGAGCTTCCTAAAGACTCTGGGAGATATTCTGGTGGTAACGGACAAGCTGGTTCCCGGAGACAGTGCCGTCCATAGCTACACCCAGAACTGGCACAGTGCTCCCCATTCCAACCCAAGCCTCGCAGCAGATGCCTACCATACAGGCAGTACCCACTTCTCTCAGGGATCTAATCTGATCATCGCACAGGCCCATGACCACAGTACAGATCCCATTACCGCAAGCCTCCGCACCGGCTATGATTCTACTGCCCCCTCTTCCCCAACAAGCTATTTTGAATACAAGCAGAGCAAAAGTGGCACAGTGACCTATCAAACTCTGCTCTATCCTGTACAGGAAGGTGCCACTGCAACAGTCGCTCCTGAGAAGCTGGCCATGTCCGGCACAACGGATGCCACAGCCCTTGCATCTCGAATTACAGTAAACGACAGCAGCCGTCCGGAGCTGAAGGAGCTGTATCACTATCATTCCTTCGAAGCAGTTCCTTCTACTCGCAGCTTTGCCGCCTATACCACCAATGCAAGCACTGCTGTTCTTGGACTTGGGAATGAAGGGATCTATTTTGCTGCACTCTTTGGAGGAAGCAGCCTCCGTACTGCAAACCGCAGGCTCCTTTCTACCTCTGCAAAGGTTTCGGATCTATCTGCTACCGTAGAGGGCAGTAGCCTGATATTGGAAAGCGGAGATCCCAATATTGCCCACATGGGCATAACCGTAAATTTGAACGGGCAGAGCGTTGACAATGTGCTGCTAAATGGAGAAGAAATTCCCTTTACACAGGGTACAGAGGGCACCGTTCGGATCGGAAAAACCTATTTCCTGACCCATTTCGATCCCGGCGATCCTCTGGCAAGCAGCTCTGACTGGAATGCAAAATACAGCACCGCTTCCGTAGATACAAGCAAAGGGCTCCTGAACGGCACCTTTAGTGGACACGATCCTCAGATCTACACCGGCTTCACTCTGGAGCATGAGATCACGGAAGGTGATGTGCTGGAGCTTCGCATTCGGAACAGCATCAGCTCCGGCACCTACACTCCCCTGCAGATCTTCTATACCACAGACTCCGATACCGGCTTCACCGCCCAAAAAACCTTGAGGGATACAACCACTGTCTATCCGTCAGGGGAATATGTGACCCTCCATCTGCCCTTCCCCACATCAGCTGTGGGGCAGACCCTTAGCTCCTTCCGCATCGACATGGTCAATTCCAATAAAACCGATCCTGCCAACGGAAGTTATTGGGTAGATTATGTGTATATTGGCCCCGGGGACACAGCGCCCTCGGTTCACAAGCAGGGGCTGCACTTCGATTTTACCGATACCATGGAGGATCGGCTGCGGTATACCTGCTCGGTATACGGAGACCGGAACTATGATAGCGGCTACTGGGCAACAAATTCCGTTACCACCCGGAACATCCGCTTCCACCCGGAGGAGGGTGCGCTGTCCTTTGAGCTTGCAGAGGGCTCCAACAGCGTTTATGTGCAGACCTGTGATGCATCCCAAAGTCTATCCTCCACGCCACTGACCTATGCGCCCTCTGTTGGGGACTGTGTTCAGCTGCGCTTTAAGCTGGAGCATTTACAACCGGCTTCTTCCACCTCTGTGTATATGCGTCTGTATTACATCAAGAACAACGGAACTACAGGTGTGGTAGGCTCGGACTTTACCTCTCTTGTAAACCTGTCTGAGAGCCACTTTAATGGAGAGTATGTAACCCTAACCATCCCCCTGGCCGAGAACTTCACCTCCGCAGAGGTCATCAATTCCGTCCGCTTGCTGGTCGGCAATCTGGCACATAAGGATGGACAGCTCGGAACCATGACCGTGGACTATATCAGCATCGGTCAGCCGGAAAGCCTGCCTGAAAAACCCTTGCAGACCTTTACCGTACAGTTTATAAATGAGGATGGACAGCTCCTTGCCACCCAAACCGTAAAGGAGGGTCAGTCTGCAAGCTACACAGGGAACACTCCCACCAAGGCCTACGATGCACTTTTCCACTATTCCTTCTGCGGCTGGGATCAGAAGCTGAGCAATATTACAGAGAATACCACCTTCACTGCTCAATTTAAAGCACTCCCCCACGATTTCAGCTACAGCAACACAGACAGCGAGGTACACACTCTGCCGCCTGTTCCTGTGGCTACAGCAGAAAGGAAGCCCACAGCTTTACGGGTGGAGGCTGCATTTGCGGAGAGCCGGAGCTATATGAGCCCATGCAGAATGACAGCTTAAAGCTCTATCATTCCCTGAATTTGGCTTCGGATATTTCCGTAAACTATCTGCTTCCTGCTTCGTCCCTGGATGGCTTCGACATGGACACGGTTTATGTGGAATGCAGCTATATGGAATATGAAGGAAATACGGAGCGAGAGGAAATACGGCTGCAGCTTCTGCCCACCCTTCAGGACGGCTATTACTATTTTACCCTAAGTGGCTTAACCTCTGTACATATGAGCAATCGGCTGCAGGCTGTTCTCTACGGAACTCGGGGCAGACAGCCCTACTATTCTCCCGTAGACGATTACAGTATCGGGGATTATGCCTACTCTCAGCTGAATAAGGAGGGTTGCTCCTTAGAGCTCAAGACCCTCTGCGCCAACCTGCTCCGCTACGGTGCTGCTGCCCAGAGCTTCAAGGGCTACCGAACAGACAGTCTCGTAGACAGAGCCATGACAGATGCTCACCGTGCTTATCTGACGGATTTAGATACTGTCACCTTTGGAGGCACCAATCAGGTGCTGGGGGACCTGCCAAATCCTGCAGTTACTTGGGTAGGAAAGTCCCTGGATCTTGGTTCCAAGATTTCACTGAAGTTTATTTTCAGCACTGCAGCTTATAGCGGAAGCATGGAGGAGCTGAGCCTGCGCGTTGACTATTTGGACTATACCGGATCAACACAAAGTGTTGTCCTTACCAACCTTGAAAGCTATAAGCCGGAGAACTGCTATTATGCCTTCTCCTTCGATGGTCTCCTTGCTGCCGAGCTGCGTCAGGTAGTATCCGTGGCAGTTTACCAAGGGGATCGTCAGATCTCCCCAACCCTCCAATACAGTGCAGACACCTATGGCAACAACAAAACCGGTCCCCTCCTGACCCTGTGCAAGGCTGTTTTTGCCTACTCAGACTCCGCGCTGGCATATTTCGCCCCCCAGTAGGGCTGGCCCATTTTGCAAACCATCGTTACAAAAACGCCCTCCAACATACGCATTTTCGGAATCTGAATGGCTGATAGAGGGCTCTGTTTCAGCTTTCTGTTTTCATGATCCATTTTCTACGATTTCCAGCTGATCCTCATGAACATCTACGGTCAGGGTGGTATTGGGACTTACATTACCTTGGAGGATCCGCTTTGCGATAAGGGTCTCAACGCTGTGCTGCAGGAAGCGGCGGATGGGTCGGGCACCGTAGAGGGGATCATAGGAGGCTTCGATGGCAAAATCCTTTGCCTCCCGGGTCAGCTCACAGCGGAGCTGCTTGCTTTCCAGCCGCTTGTTAAGCTTATCAAGCTGAAGATCGATGATCTTCACAATATGCTCCTTGCTCAGGGGCTGATAGTAAACGATCTCGTCCAGACGATTGAGGAATTCCGGACGGAAGCTCCGCTTCAGCAGAGGCTCCACCTTTTCCGGCTCCCCACTGAGGAAGAATTCAGAGCCCAAATTACTGGTCAGGATCAGAATGGTATTCTTAAAGTCAACAGTACGCCCCTGAGAATCCGTGATCCTTCCGTCATCCAGAACCTGCAGAAGAACATTGAATACATCGGGATGTGCCTTTTCTACTTCGTCAAAGAGCACTACGCTGTAGGGGCGGCGACGAACCGCCTCCGTCAGCTGTCCCCCCTCGTCATAGCCCACATAGCCGGGAGGTGCTCCGATCAAACGGGAGACGGAGAACTTCTCCATATATTCCGACATGTCGATGCGAATCAGATTCTTCTCATCGTCAAAAAGTGCTTCTGCCAGAGCCTTAGCAAGCTCTGTTTTGCCCACACCTGTGGGGCCAAGGAAGAGGAAGGAGCCCAGAGGACGGTTGGGATCCTGGATCCCTGCTCTGGATCGCTGAATGGCCTCCACCACGGCGGTCACAGCCTGATCCTGTCCGACCACTCGACCGTGGAGGATCTGATCCAAATTCAGGAGCTTCTCCCGCTCTCCCTCCACTAACTTGGCTACGGGGATGCCCGTCCAGCGTTCTACGATCTTTGCGATCTCCTCCTGGGTCACCTTATCACGGAGTAAGCTGCTTTCCTTGGCGTTCTGGGCAAGCTGCTCCTCGTGGGCAAGCTGTTTCTTTATCTCCGGCAGCTCCCCGTATTTCAGACGGGCAGCTTTTTCCAGATCATATTCCTGTTCTGCAGTCTCGATTTCTCTGCCAAGCTGCTCGATCCGCTCTCTGAGCTGCTGCACCTTACCGATGGCATTCTTCTCGTTTTCCCATTGAGTCTTCATGGCATTGAAAGCATCCCTCTGCTCTGCTAACTCTCTGCGGAGCTGAGACAGTCTGTTCACGGACAGTTGGTCGCTTTCATTCTTCAGGGAGGCCTCCTCGATCTCCATCTGGATGATCCGTCGGCGGATCACATCTAACTCTGTGGGCATGGAATCCATCTCTGTACGGATCATGGCACATGCCTCGTCGATGAGGTCGATGGCTTTATCCGGTAGGAATCGGTCGGTAATATAACGGTCAGACAGGGTCACGGCAGCAATAATGGCTTGATCCGTGATCTTTACACCGTGGAAGACCTCGTAGCGTTCATCCAAGCCACGGAGAATGGCAATGGTATCCTCTACCGTAGGCTCGGCAACCAGAACGGTCTGGAATCGCCGCTCCAAGGCGGGATCCTTCTCGATATATTGGCGGTACTCATCCAAGGTGGTAGCACCGATGCAGTGGAGCTCTCCTCTTGCCAGCATGGGCTTGAGCAGGTTTCCTGCATCCATGCTGCCTTCGGTCTTGCCCGCACCCACAATGGTGTGGAGCTCGTCAATGAACAGGATCACCTGTCCTTCAGAAGCCTTGACCTCATTGAGCACTGCCTTCAGCCGCTCCTCGAACTCTCCACGGTACTTGGCACCTGCGATGAGGGCTCCCATATCCAGAGAGAACACAGATTTATCCTGCAGAGACTTGGGTACATCTCCACGGACGATTCGCTGCGCCAAGCCCTCTGCAATGGCTGTTTTACCAACACCCGGTTCTCCGATGAGAACCGGGTTGTTCT
>JAGBGB010000170.1 GCA_017936205.1 Oscillospiraceae bacterium | reverse complement strand
TTTTCGGTGGTTTTTGTGTTCATGGCGTTACGCCATGAACCGGACGCGCAATGCGCGCCCCTACGAATGGTACGATAAATCGGAATTTACGGGATTAAAAGAAGCTGTGTCACATGATGGGTGGTATGTGACACAGCTTCTGAATTGTGAGGTTGATATTGTGCTATGAGGTCAGCCGAAGAGGCGATCCTTCAGGGGAAGGAGGGCGAAGTACAGACCGATTCCCAAGGTAAGGAGCACACCCAGTTCTCCTGCTGCCACACAGAGCATATTGATCCACAGGGGGAATTCCTTGATGTAGACCGTTAGCTCCGCACCGATGAGCAGACCATTGAAGACTGCCGGCATCAGAAGGGACAGCACAGGGATCTTCCACAGTCGGAGGTTCCGGAACTGGTACATTGCCATGGCAGATAGAGCTGTCGCAGCAGTGCCTACGAACCAATCCAGAGGCAGGGCAGAGGCGGCGGTCAGATTGAACAGAAGGCAGCCTAAGCTCAAGCCTCCAATGGCTGAGGGGGTGAACAGGCACAGAATGCACAGGGCTTCGGACACACGGAACTGCACCGCCATGGAAGCAGTGCCGGGTAGAAGCACATTCTGCAGCAGGGTCAGGACTACATACAGGGCAGCGATCACAGCCCCATAGGCTAAGGAACGGGTGTTTGTTTTTTTCATTGTTTTCATCTCCATAGTTTTGTTTATCGACAGGATGGTTTCGAACTGTCGTATTTTTTTATATTATTTTCCTGCAACGGACAGATCCTCTACCAGAACACTGGGAGAGCCGAAGGCGGTGGAGCTTGTTGCCATAGGCAGGTCGAAGTTATTTGCTACAGCGGTGATCTTTTTCAGCAGCTCGTAGAAGTTGCCTGCTACGGTGAAGGACTTCACATGGGTGGTTTTCTTCCCATCCTCAATGAGGTAGCCTGCACTCTGGAGGGAGAAATCTCCGGTAACGGGATTGGCTCCGGCATGGAGACCGCCCAGAGAGTTGATATATACACCCTTCTGTACCTTAGAGATCAGCTCCTCCTCTGTGAGAGTGCCGGGCTCCAAATACATGGTGAAGGGACGGACTGCAATGGCGGAATTGTAGTTCCCCTTGGAGGCATTGCCTGTGGTTTTCTTCCCTGCAAGGGCTGCGGTCTTCAGATTGTACAGCAGGGTCTTCAGCTCACCCTTCTCAATGAGCTTCTTGCAATGGGTGGGAGAGCCCTCTGCATCAAAGGGAATGGGCATGGGATTGTCCTTGTGGAAGGGATCATCCACAAGGGTCACAGCCTCAGAGGCGATCACTGTACCTTCCTTGTCGCCTAACTTGCTCAATCCCTTCTGGGCTGCCTCGGAGGAGAATACGGAGCTGAAGGTAGACAGCAGATCGCTCATAGCCTCCGGGTCGAAGACTACGGGGCAAACTGCAGTGGGAGCCACCTCGCCGCCTAATTTGGCAATGGCGGTCTTAGCTGCCTTTTGGGTCAGTGCCTGAGTATCGAGGGTCTCTAAGGCACCCAGCTTCAGCTGATAATCGTTCTCCATCTCCTGCCCGTTGGAGACTACGGCTCCTACGATGACACCAGCCATGTTGTTACTGTAGCTCAGATCCAGACCCTTGGAGTTATAGATCCCCAGCTCCATTCTGGCAGAAATGCCTTGGGCAGAGCAGCCGTCCACTACAGTAGGATCTGCTGCATAAAGCTGCTCCTGGGTTTCTAAAACCTTGCGGATCAGTGCATCGGTTTCCGGCAGGGCATAGGGCTGACGGTCGATGACCTCGTAGCTTTGACCGCCGCTGACCAGACACACAGGATCATCGGCTTCTAATGCCAGTGCATTGTCATAAGCAGTACGCACCAGTCTCTGTGCCTGTTCCGAGCTCATAGCCTCGGTGGAGGCATAGCCCATTTTTCCGTTGACGATGCAGCGGAAGCACAGACCGCCCTCTACGGAGCTTGTGAACTGGTTCAGCTCATGGTGGAAGGCACTAACGGAGGTGCTTTCCTCTGTCTGATAATAGATCTCATAGTCACAGATCCCCATAGCCTCAGCGGCACGGATGATCTCGGCTTTAAATTCTTGATAAGTCATAGTTCCGACCTCCTTATCTGCCGCCTACGGTAATGGAGGATACACGGATCAGGGGTTGTCCCACATTGGTGGGAATGGAGCCGCTGGAGGAGCCGCACATACCCTGTCCCATATCCAGATCCGTACCGACCATATCGATGTTTTGGATCACATCGCTGCCCTTGCCTACCAGACTTGCCCCACGGACAGCCTCGCAGATCTTGCCGTTACGGACAATGTAGCCCTCACGGACACTGAAGTTGAATTCTCCCGTAACGGGATTCACAGAGCCGCCACCCATGTCCTTTGCATAGAGGCCGTACTCCATGGAGGCAATGATATCCTCGTTGCGATCGGTGCCGGGAGCGATATAGGTATTGGTCATACGGGAGGTGGGAGTGTAGCTGTAGCTCTGGCGGCGGGCGGAGCCCGTGGATTCCATACCCATACGACGACCGTTAAACTTGTCGATCATGTAGGACTTGAGAACGCCCTTCTCGATGAGCACATTCTTCCGTGCAGGGGTGCCCTCATCGTCGATGTTAATGGAGCCCCATGCATTGGGGATGGTGCCGTCATCAATGGCAGTGACCTTCTCGTTGGCAATTTTCTGTCCCAGCTTCCCTGCGAACTGGCTCCGACCGTAGGCAACAGCGGAAGCCTCCAAGGAGTGACCGCAGGCTTCGTGGAAGATGACACCGCCGAAGCCGTTGTCAATGGCAACAGGCATGACTCCGGCGGGGCAGTAGCCTGCCTGAACCATGGTCACAGCCTGACGAGCAGCTCTCTGACCGACGCTCTTGGGATCTACTTCCTCGAACATTTCCAGACCCATGCGTCTGCCTGGGTTGAAGCCGCCGGTTTGGGTCTCTCCGTTCATTTCTGCAATGGCTTGAATGGACAGTCTGGTGCGGATCTGCCGATCCTGCGTGTAGAGCCCCTCGGTGTTGGCAATGAGGATGTTATGATCCACATCCAGTAAAGTGCCTGTGACCTGAGTAATGGCGGAAGAATATTCCTTTGCTGCAAAGTAGCCGTCCTTCAGGATGGCGATCTTTTCAGCATTCCCTACGCAGGAGGGGACAATGCGAATGGGGTGGATGTCTCCGAAGATCCGTTCCCGCAGAACGATATCCATCTGAGCAGTCCCCTCGCCTAAGGCATCCGCAGCCTTCTGAGCGCAGCGCAGGAGTCCTTCCTCGCTGGTGTCGATGGTGGTAGCCATTACGCTGCGCAGTCCCTTATAGATCCGCACCGCAGCACCGGCGATCACCGTATCATTGATGGTTTCTACACGGCTTGCGATCATGTCAATGGAATGATTCACCGTGTTCTGTGCATAGATCTCAGCATAATCCGCACCGGTAGATACTGCCCGATGGAGAACACGCTGACAGACTTCTCGTGTTATCATGTGTCAAAAACTCCTTTTCTGTGAGGATGTATATAGTTTAGCAGGTTTTCCTTGGAATTACAAGCCAATTTTATTTATATTCCCCATAAAGCCTCTACCCCGTTCGCAGGATGTTCCGCATCTTCTCTATTATATACGAATCCTCCTACACAGTCAAGGCTTAGCTTGAATAACACAGGGGTAACACGAAGGGACGGTTTTGTGTGAACTCTGTGTTCCCCCAGACGGAGGGGTCGGACCTTTTTCATTCCCCTGTCTCCTTCAAATTCCGATTTGTCGTACCATTCGTAGGGGCGCGCATTGCGCGTCCGACAACCACCAAGAATTGGTGGTTGTGAAAAATATTTCGATTTTTGGAGAAATTACATCATTTTCGGTGGTTTTTGTGTTCATGGCGTTACGCCATGAACCGGACGCGCAATGCGCGCCCCTACGAAGGGGTAAATCAAACTGT
>JAGBGB010000169.1 GCA_017936205.1 Oscillospiraceae bacterium | reverse complement strand
GGCTGCTGAAAAAGTCCGATTTTCAAAATCGAACCCCGAGTTCTGCGAAGATTCCCTTGATTTTAGTCAAGAAAAGTTTGGAATTTGTTGAGTTTTGGGGTAAACTTTTTGGGACAGGGACTTTTTCAGCAGCCTCCATTGCGCGTCCGACAACCACCAAGAATTGGCGGTTGTGAAAAATGTTGCGATTTTTGGAAAAAATACATCTTTTTCGGTGGTTTTTGTATTCATGCCGTTCCGCCATGAGCCGGACGCGCAATGCGCGCCCCTACGAAGGGGTAAATCAAACTGTGCGATAAATCGGAATTTGACATGATAATGACTCCATAGGATCAGGCTGTCTCTTTTTTTGTGAGGCAGCCTGATTTTTATGTTTTCAGGAAGTTTTCTATTTATCAGACCGAAAAACGGTAATTTTTTATTGACAAACGATAAATTATATGCTATGGTAGTAGACAAAAGGAGGGGTTTATCCCATGAAAGAACGATCTTCGCTAATTGGTCTGGTCTTTATTGCCATCTTTGCCGCAGCTTTGGGGGCTCTGATCATTTTCGCTCCACGGCTGGTGGAGCTGTATTCTCTGTTCCGTGGACTGCCTGTTGTGGTAGGCAAATGTATTCTTGCTGCCTTCTACTTCTGTTCTGTTCCTGCAGCCGTGGCACTGTTCTGTCTGTGGCGGCTGCTGTGGAATATCCGCTGCGGTCTGATCTTCGTTCCCAAGAACGCCCGTCTGCTGTCTGTGATCTCCTGGTGCTGTCTGGAGGTCAGTCTTCTGACTCTGGCAGCCTGTTATCACTACCTCCCCTTCGGTCTGGTGTCCGTGGCAATGCTCTTTGTCTTCCTCATTGTCCGTGTGGTAGGAAGCTGCATGGTAGTCGGCACCGCACTGAAGGAAGAGAACAGCCTGACCATTTGAGGTGCTGCCCTATGATCGTGATCAACTTAGATGTAATGATGGCTCGTCGGAAGATGTCCTCCGGAGAGCTGGCAGAAAAAATCGGCATCACCCAAGCCAATCTGTCTATTTTAAAAACCGGAAAGGCAAAGGCAGTACGCTTCTCCACCTTAGAGGCTCTATGTAAGGCTCTGCAGTGCCAGCCGGGAGATATTTTAGAATTCCGTGAGGAGGATGATACCAATGGATAATCAACAGAACGAAAATTTCACCAATATGTATCAGCCAATCAATTATCCGCCCCCCTATATGCCCCCTGTTTATTACAAGCCCAAGCTGCGGAAAGCCGGCAGCAAGCGGGATATGATCTTTGCAGGGCTCCTGTTCTTCCTCAGCCTGCTGTGTGTGAACTTCACCCTGTACGGCGGCGGTGGGCTGGCACTGAGCCTTGCTGCCATCGGACTCTATATTACAGGAATTGCCTACCTCTACCCCAAACGGCGGCACTTCAGTCTGTACACCTGCTTCTGCATGATGTTCTATGTACTGGGAGCTCTGAGCTTATTCCTGTCTGACAGCGGATTCGGGAAATTTCTGACCCTAAACACCATGGTCCTGCTGTCCGGTGTGACCCTTATGGATCTCATGGACCTGCGGAAGCAAACTGCCGGAAGCATCTATGCTGTTTTCGATTGGCTCCGCACCATTCTGATCCTCCCCTTCAGCAGCATCGGCGCTGTGTTCTTCGCCCTGTTCCACAAGAAGGGCAGCGAAGGCTCTGAGAATCCTGTGGAGAAGCGGAAAACCGGCTCCGTCCTCATTGGCTTAGGTCTTGCTGTCCCGGTGCTGCTGGTGATCGTTCCCCTGCTGACAGGGGCAGATGAGGCCTTCCATAATCTATTCCGTAAGCTGACCTTCGAGGGCAGCTCCGAGCTGATCGTGACCTTGATCTTAGGGATTGGAATATTTATTCTAATCTTCGGACAGCATTTTGCAGCCCAATATCAGAATGCGGAAGAAAAGAATCGGGAGAATATCGGAAACGGTATCGATACTACCATCCTTGCCTCCTTCTTCTGTGCCATTTGCGTGGTCTATGCGCTGTATCTGCTGTCTCAGCTTGCCTACTTCTTCAATGCCTTCGCAGGGCTGCTGCCTGAGGATTATACCGTTGCGGAGTATGCAAGACGAGGATTCTTCGAAATGACCACCATTTGCGTCATCAACTTAGGACTGCTGCTCCTTGCCCTCTTCGGCTCACGGAAGAAGGATGGGAAGGAGCCGGGGATCCTCCGTGCCTTGGCGCTGTTCCTGTGCCTGTTCTCCCTGATCCTCATTGCCACCGCCATCTCCAAAATGCTGCTGTATATCGACAGCTTCGGTCTGACCCATTTGCGGCTTCTGACCTCTGTATTCATGCTCTTCCTGTGTGTGCTGTTTGTCACCATGATCCTGTGGCTGTTCTTCCGCAAGCTGCCCTATATGAAGGTTGCTGTGATCACCGCCGCCCTTTTAGTCACTGTATTGGGCTTTGCGGATCCCGGCAGAGTGGTCGCAAGCTACAATGTCAATGCCTACCTGTCCGGTGAGCTGGATTCTGTGGATATGGCGGAGCTGTCCCTCCTTAATACAGATGCAGTGGTGCCCTACGCATGGGAGCTGACTCAGGATCCGGATCCTCTGGTCTACGAAAGAGCATGGCGCATTCTCTATGACCACATGATCAACTTTGACATGATCCAAACCATTGAGGGAGAACGGCAGGTCACAGAAGGACACTACGACTGGCGAGCCTTCAACGCCCCCTCCTATCAGGCCTACAAGCTCCTGCAGGAGCACGGACAGGAGATCTTCTCCACCGCCCGCCGTTACGGCATCAGATAAGCTTGATGCTCCTCCCCCCATCAGCCTATCATTAGCTTCCTCGTTGGAGTGTTTATGTTAGGAGATATGAACATGAGAAAAATATTATCCATATGCAGTTTGATGGTTTTTCTTTCAGTTCTTTTTAGCGGCTGTGGGTACTCAAAGACACTATCTGTTGCAAACGACCCCAAGCCTGTTGTAGAAAACCGAAGGCATCCTGCCAACAACAGGCAGCACGAAGCAAGTGTTTGGCTGGGATGTCATGAAGAAAAGCTTAATTTTCTTATTTGTTCAGTTAGTTCAAGATTAAATCAAACCGACTATCATCTGTGGCTGAGCGAAGTTGAAAATGCCGGTGTAAATAAACTATATTCACTAAAAAAGGACAGACCTATTTCCATTGTAGGGAGTTCTAATGGGTTCCTATATTACTGGGAAAACGGTGGTTTGTATGGTGAAGATGTTTTATACTGCTACAGTATAAATAATAAAACTGAATCTATATTATACAGTGGGAGTAGGCACGGTCATAAAACGACCTATTTTGCAAATGACGGCTCGGTATATATCCCATTAGAGGTAGAAAATAAGAAAGTCCCTCAATTTCTCCATATATTAGGAGATGAATTGCTGTCGGTCACTTCTCTTAAAGAAAGCTACAAGTTAGGAGACCGCACCTATGCTGTTGTTTCAGAATACGGTGACGCAGTTGAGAGAATTATATGTACAACGATGGATGGAACGCAAGAGGAGCTTCAACTAGGGTTAGCATATACAAGATCGGTTATCCCTTGCAACGATGGATTACTGATTCATAATGAAGGATGCACGGATTTGCTCTACTGGATAGATGCGGATGGCAACCTAAATAATCTTTTTAGTGTGCCATGCATGAGTTCCATAAGTGCAGTTAATGTCTGTGGGACGGATGTTTACATTTCTTTCATGCGTTTCGAAAAATTTGGGGATTACGGAAGGTTGCGTTACAAAAACGATACCTTGGAAGGAACTTATCGTATAAATTTAACAAGCTATACGACCGAAAAAATCAATGACCAAATTTTTAATGGCATTTACAATTTTGATGACACTTGTCTATACTGCTGTGATGAAGAAGGCAACATATTTAAAATGAGCCTCGATGGGGAGCTTGTGCCCCTTTTAACAGTAGTAGAACAGTAACGCAGGGGGAAAGCTCTCTGTGTTGCGAGAGGTCGTTCTGTTTTCTTCAAGAATGACAAGTATTTCTATGTTAGTTCTAATATTAGTCTCCCCCTTCTGCAAGTCTCCCGATATGCTAAGGGACAGTCCCCCTATCCCGGCTGCCGTCGGGAGGCTTGCAGAGTAAATCCTTCTCAGTGATATCACAGAAAGGTCGGTGCGCAACAAAATGCGTGGAATTCGCTTGCTATTCCGTTGTCTAAAGGATGGTACAGTAGGCTTCCTCGGCGGAGATCCTCCGCAGAAAAGCGGCATCATTGGAATGCTGCTCCTGATTTTGTACTTCATCCTGATAGGAGCCATCATCGTAGGCAGCCGAGCCGCACAGCTCGGAGGCTCCGAAACCGCCCTCCTTCTGTTGGCAGGAACCGTGATCTATTTCCTGATCCTGCTTGGCGGCTCCCTCCTGTTCGCTTTCATCCGCCACAAATAAAAACGAGCTGTCTCAAAACAGGGATCCTCCCAAATCCCGTGAGACAGCTCCATTTTATACCCCCTCCCCAGAGCGGTAAATTCCGATTTTCCGCACAGTTTGATTTACCCCTTCGTAGGGGCGCGCATTGCGCGTCCGACAACCACCAAGAATTGGTGG
>JAGBGB010000168.1 GCA_017936205.1 Oscillospiraceae bacterium | reverse complement strand
TGCGCGCCCCTACGCAGCGGAAAATCGGAATTTGGTATATGGGTAGGGTGATAATGAGGTGAACGGTTAAGGATCAGTGTCTGCTGTCAACGAACTACTGTTACGGATTTATTTGAAAGGGAGGATATTATGGCTGAGGTATCGATTGTTTCCTGTGAAAGCTACGAGGCGGAGGAATGTGAAAGGGCCTTGGGGCAGGTTTTGGAGCCTCTTGGGGGCTTGGAATGGGTGAAGTCGGGGATGTGCATTGTGATCAAGGCGAACTTGGTAGGTGCTATGGAGCCGAAAAAGGGTGCCACCACCCATCCTGCACTGCTGGCTGCGCTGACTCGGATGTTAAAGGCCCGTGGGGCAAGAGTGATCATTGGGGACAGCCCCGGAGGGCTGTTCAATGAGAGCTTCCTGAATCGGGTCTATAAGCTGACGGGCATGGAGCAGGCTGTACAGGCAGGTGCGGAGCTGAATCACGACTTCTCTCAGAAGGTAGCAGACTTCCCTGAGGGGAAGGTGGCAAAGCGCTTTTCCTACACCGCCTATTTGGATCAGGCAGATGCCATCATCAGCTTCTGCAAGCTGAAAACCCACGGCATGATGTCCCTGACCGCTGCCACGAAGAATTTGTTCGGAGCTGTGCCCGGAACCATGAAGCCGGAGTATCACTTCCGTTACCCGGAGCCCTTAGACTTTGCGGGAATGATCGTGGATCTGAACTCTTACTTCAAGCCCAAGCTGTTCCTTGTGGACGGTGTGGTTGGAATGGAGGGAAACGGCCCTACGGCAGGGAAGCCTCGCTTCGTAGGGGCTCTGTTGGCAGGGACGGATTGCCACAAGCTGGATATGATCTGTGCGGAGCTCATTGGGGTGGAGCCTATGGCAGTTCCTACCCTCCGAGCAGCTGCCAACTACGGCATGATTCCCGAAAGCACTCAGGATATAGAGGTGGCAGGAGATTGGGAAGCTCTCAAGGTCACGGACTTCGATCTGGTGAAGCAGAATAAGAATATGCAGTTCCGCAATATATTCCCGGGGAAGCTGGGAGGTCTGTTTGCGGATGTGGTCAAGCTCTGCCTGCGGGCGAAGCCCAAGCTAAATCCCTCTGCCTGTATCGGTTGCGGCTATTGCGGCAGGATCTGCCCTGCCAAAGCCATTGTCATCAAGAACAAAAAAGCAGTCATTGATCGGAAAAAGTGTATCCGCTGCTTCTGCTGTCAGGAGTTCTGCCCCGAGGGGGCTATGGAGGTGCAAAGACCCATCATTGCAAGGGTGCTGAATCGGTAGAGACAGGATCATTCATCTTGCATTTTCTGCCAAAATATGATATAATACGATCCGTTAGGAGGTGAATGAAATGGGGATTCCCTTTGGATTTTCCGGTAGCTTCGGATTGTTCCCTGCTTTCTTCATGATCGTGTTCGTGATCATCCTTGGGGTGATGGTGGCGGTTGTCGTTTCGGGCTTGAGGCGGTGGAATCGGAACAATCATTCCCCACGGCTGACCGTTCCTGCTGTCATCGTCAGCAAGCGTACGAATGTTTCTCACAGCGGTACGGGGGAAATGCACCATCATACCCATACGACCTATTATGTGACCTTCCAGGTGCAGAGCGGAGACCGTATGGAGCTGTGTATGAACGGCTCGGATTACGGTATGCTGGCTGAGGGGGATCGTGGAGAGCTTAGTTTCCAAGGTACACGGTATCTGGGCTTCCGCAGAATCTAAGGTACAAGTATGAAGTTGAGCTGAAAATACTTGAATTTATGGTATGAAAGCTCTTACATTTTTTGTTTGTCAGGGATATTTTGGAGAAAAAATTGGAAAATTTATTATTTTTTTCAATGAGGGTCTTGACAAATGATTACTACTGGTATAGAATTAATATATAGACATAATACAAAGGGGGAGTTATTATGCATTTAACAGAAGCCGAGCGTAAGGTTATGGAGACGGTCTGGAGTGGCGGAGATCAAACCGCTAAGGAGATCGCTGCATCCCTGCGCGAGACCGCTCAGTGGAGCAAGACCACCAGCTACACGATGATCACTCGTTGTGTAGAGAAGGGCTATCTGCGCCGTCAGGATCCGCATTTCGTGTGCAGTCCCAAGGTCAGCAGAGAGGATGTTTCCCATTGGGAGACCGATGAGCTGTTGAACAACAATTTCCACGGCTCTGCAGACCTTCTGGTTGCATCTCTGGTTGGTCAGAAGAAGCTTTCCAAGAAGGAAGTTGAGAAGCTCTATCTTCTGCTCCAGGAAATCGAAGACGAAGAATGATACATTCCGACAATCGGGTAGGAGGCTACCCATTAGTTGAGTAGCCGTC
>JAGBGB010000167.1 GCA_017936205.1 Oscillospiraceae bacterium | reverse complement strand
CTTCAAAGCTCTCTTCGCTGATCACATGCTCGATGCGGCAGGCATCCTCGGAGGCGGTTTCTGCGCTGACACCCATGCTGATCAGCCAGCCGGTAAGGAGCTGATGGCGTTCGAGGATCCGTTCTGCAATTTCCTGACCCTTAGGCAGGAGGGTAATATAGCCGCCTGCATCCACTTGGATCAGCTCCTGCTCCCGTAGGTTCTTCATGGCCACGGACACACTGGGCTTAGAAAAATCCAGCTCGTTGGCAATATCCACGGAGCGGACTGCCCCTATTCTGCGATGCAGGATCAGGATGGTCTCTAAGTAATTCTCTGCGGATTCGTGAATCTTCATAGGTACCTCCGATGTATTATCGAATGAAGTTTGTACGGACCTTGGGCTCCTGCTTGGGCAGGGGCACACCGGCAGTCTTGCCTGCTTCAATGCACTTCAGGAGCCATGCCATATTCTGTGCAAGGGTACGCATGGTCTGCATACCTTCTTCATCCTGCAGCACCTCCTCAGGACTGTTGCCGTGAACCTGATTCCAATACTGAGAGGTTACAATGGGCATGGAGCAGATGCTGAAATACTTGTTCAGACGGTCAAAGCCTGCACTGGCTCCCCCTCTGCGACAGGACACAATGGCGGCTCCGGGCTTCCCACTGAGCTTATGGGAGGCAGAATAGAACAGCCGATCCAAGAAGGCGGTACACTGTCCGCTGGGGCCTGCGTAGTATATGGGAGAGCCTACCACCATGCCGTCGAATTCCTCCAAACGGGCAGCCAAGGCATTGACACCATCATCAATGATGCAGGGCGCACCGCCCTTACACTTCCCACAGCCCAGGCAGCCGGGAACAGAGGGCGCACCGATGTGCAGCAGCTCTGTTTCGATCCCATGACCATGGAGCACGGTTGCGATCTCCTCTAAGGCGGTATAGGTGCAGCCCTTGGCGTGGGGGCTTCCGTTTAATAACAAAACCTTCATGATCATACTCCTTTTTTCATATGACGAATGTCCTCCCCTGCAAACTTGATCACACGGAAGCTCCCTGTGATCCGAGAGGCGATTTGAGGTGAATACCGCTGATCCAGCACGCTATCACTGAGATTGGTAGAAATAATGGTCGCACGATTCTCCATCAATCGGGTATTGATGATATGATACAGAGCAGAAATGGTAAACTGCGTGGTCATTTCCGTGCCCAGATCGTCGATGATCAGCAGGTCACAGTTCAGGTACTTCTTGGTCAAGCCCCGATTTTCTTCAAACTGGGCAGCGAATTTCTCAGCCTCGAAGTCATTAAAGACACGGATGGCGGTTTCGTAGACCACGCTATAGCCTCTGTCCGCAACCTGACGAGCAATGCAGGCTGAGAGGAAGGTTTTACCCAGACCGGTGGGTCCCGCAAAAAACAGATTGCCCACACCGGGACCGAAGCCCTGAGCATAGCGCTGGCAGATCTTCAAATTTGACTGCATGAGCCGTCTGGGGCTGACACCCAGCACCCCATCGGGGATATCGGGATAATACTCCAAACGGAAGCTGTCGAAGCTCTCTCTGCCATTGCCCAAAAGACTGGTCAGCTCCTTCTTCTGCTCCTGTCGGCACAGCTCCCGTAGGCAGGTGCACATGGTAGAGCCAATATAGCCCGTACCGCCGCAGGTGGCACACACAGGGGTTTCATAATCCAGCTCCTCAGACTCTAAGATCCATTCCCGTTCCCGCTGCAGTGCCAAATTCTCCCCACGGATGGCATTGATCGCCTCCCTGGGATCCTCCCCATAGCGGAGGGTATTGGAGATCAGCTTGGTCATGGTCAGACGGAGCTTCTTGTCGATCTCCTGTAAGCGAGGGTAGCGTTCATATGCCAGCTTCCGCTGCTGCTCGTTCTCTCGTTCCCGTTCTCTTCTGGCATCCTCCAAGCGAGCTCTTGCCCGCTGCAGGATCTGTTCGCTGTAAGCCATAGCTTCAGCCCTCCTCTAAGGCGCTTGCCACTGCCTGTCGCTCCAAGGGTGTGAGCGTGGTCTGGGAGTGGCGCTGGTACATACTGTTGATTTCCTTGGTCTTACTGCGTTTGGGGGCGCTGTCTCCCATAGCAATGTCCCGGAGGGTATGTAGCTTCTTCTCGTTCCAGGACTTCAGAATCGAATTCATATAAGCCCACTTCAAGCCGCCGGTTTGGATGCAGGTCTTCTCATATGCCAGCTTGATCACATCATCGGGGAAGTTCATGGCGATCCAAGCCTTCAGATATTGCTCCTCCGCAGAGGTCAGTCGTCTCTGGTCGATCTGCATCATGCTTCGCAGATGGGTGATCCGTGTCTGGATCTGCATCTGAGTCTGCATAAAGTGGGTAGCTGCTTCTAATGTGTCGATGTTCTCATCTGCCCAGTGGTAGGCTTCCTTCTCCACGGAACGCATGGAGGGAGCTCGCATACCTCGCTTCCGATTCCGCTCCACACAGTAGGAGATCAGCAGGGCTGCCACCTCTGCAGGCATCCGCAGGTAGTCTACGAAGGACAGCAGGATCTTCAGCTCCTCCGTGGAAAGGGTACGTCCCAATCGGCGCTGTGCCTCCCCGACCAACTTGGAAAACTGGCAATTCTTCTCCCGCATGGCATCGGCAACCTGGCACTCGGAGTATTGGGGTCGCTCGGGCAAGGGGGCTTGGGGCTTCTCATTGCTGTCCCACAGACCCAGCTGCCGCAGGCAATCTGCAGCCGTACGGATCTGTGCACCGCTGAACTGCAGGACTTCCATAGCCAGCTCCAAGGGTTGCTCTGCCCGACGGTATAAAT
>JAGBGB010000014.1 GCA_017936205.1 Oscillospiraceae bacterium | reverse complement strand
GGGGCGAAGCTGTGTCTTCGCCCGAGAAACTACCGAATGGCAAAGAGCATTGTTCTTTTTGAGTATGGTTCAAAATCGTAGTGCCACGGGTGAAGACACAGCTTCGCCCCTACAGCGCATGATTTTCGCTGAAGGCCTTGCTATATAGCGGTTTGCATATTAAAGGTTATAACCTGATGCGATATTTGTCTGTTATTTCGACGCTTATTCGTTGAGCTCAAAACGGGGCTCCTCCTGTGATCTCGGAAGAAACAGTACAGCGAGGATGCCGACGGTTACGCAGAATAGCTCTGCCACTGCCAGCGTATGAATGGAGGATACTGCAGCAGCGGCTTCTTCCATTCCCAAAGCGATCCTGCCTGTGATCAGGTTTGTAAACAGGGGAACAAACACAGCGACACCAAAAGGAGCTGCCAGATCTCGGAACAGCCCGTAGGTTCCTGTTCCGCCTCCTGCTTCCTCCGGGGGAAGCCCGGACAAGCATACCTTCATAAAGATCGTGCCATTTCCGCCCAATCCAAAACCTAAGACTCCTAAGGCTGCCATAAGGAGGAATACCGGTGTATGGGCAGAGAACAGAAGGAACCCGGCACAGCCCGTGGCAGTGACAAGCAGAGAGCCTACCAGCACTTTTTTAGGCTCAAAGCGATCCGCAAGAGGACCTATGAGAATGGCTCCAAGGCTCATTCCCACATACATCACAGAGAGGGCATAGCCGGACACGGTGGAATTTCCGGAGAGAGTGTAGTTTACAAAAACGATGGTGTTTGTCATGTTGGCCTGCATCAAGCCCTGGGTCAGGAACAGGGTAAGGATGCTGAGGAGGAAGCTCATTCGTTTCAGAAAGCTCGGAGACAGAATGGGGTGCTCCACTCTGCGTTCTACTTCCCTCAATCCTATAAGGCTAAGCAGTGCAGCGATCAGAACGATCAGAAATGCGGTAGAAGACCAGCCGAAATTCTGACCGAAGGAGGGAATGCAAAGAACAAGACTGAAAAACACCAGTATCAGTAGAGCACCGGGCAGATCAAAATTGTCCAAGGGCTTTCTTTGAGATGTGTCACCATGAGAAGTCACGAGACAGGCAGCAAATACAGCTCCGCAGATCCCTACACAGATCCATAGCATAAACCGCCACCCGTAGGATGCTACCAGCATTCCACCCAGACTGGGACCGAGGATCACAGAGGCACTGGACAGGAGCATATACAGAGCGAAGCCCTTTGCTGCTTTTTCCTGAGGAAACTCTGCTGCAATATAGGCAAGGATCACCGGACTCATGGCTGCAGTGCCAAGACCAACGATGAATCGGGCAACCATCATGATCATGAGAGTATTTGCCAATGCTGACAACAGATTGCCCAAGGTAAATACCAGAATTCCTAAAAGTAAGGTTCGTTTTCTCCCTACAACATCTCCAAGCTTACCCAAAATAGGGGCACAGGAGGCTGTAGACATGGCTTGAGCCAATGCAGTCCAAGTGGTATTGTTATACGGGATTCCCAGATCCTGTGTGAAAGCAGGACCTAAAACAGTAGAGAAGCCGCCTACGATGCCTATGAGGAAGGCAGCAAGTGCGTAGGGGACAAAGCCTCTTTTATATGAATTCCCATGTGTCATTGTCTCACATCCTTTTGTGTTTAGTATGACCCGATTTCAATGCATTATAGGCGGTATTTTGGTTATACTTCCGTTAAAGGAGGAGATTATAATGTCAATGATCAATAAGGAAGTCTCTGATTTCCGCACCTACGCATATCACGAAAATACCTTCAAGTTTGTAAGCAAGGAGGATATTCTGGGGAAGTGGAGTGTGTTCTTCTTCTATCCTGCGGACTTTACCTTTATCTGTCCTACGGAGCTGGAGGATCTGGCAGAGAAGTACGAGCAGTTCCGTGCCATGGGCTGTGAGGTCTACTCTGTGTCCACCGATACCCATTTTGTCCACAAGGCATGGCATGATGCCTCCCAGCGGATCAAGAAGATCAATTATCCCATGCTTGCAGACCCCACCCACAGCCTATCTGCGGACTTTGAGGTGCTGATCCACGAGGAAGGGCTTGCAGAGCGAGGAACCTTCATCGTCAATCCGGAAGGAAAGATCGTGGGTTACGAGGTTGCAGCGGGGAATGTGAGCAGGAATGCAGAGGAGCTGCTGCGGAAGGTACAAGCATGTCAGTTTGTCTATGCTCACGGGGACCAGGTTTGTCCTGCTAACTGGAAACCCGGGGAAGAAACTCTGAAGCCCAGTCTGGATCTTGTGGGACAGCTTTAATGGAGAAGCTCTATGATGTCATTGTGGTAGGCGGTGGCCCTGCGGGGCTTACCGCCGCCCTGTATCTTGCAAGAGCACGGTACACAGTGTTGGTGCTGGAGAAGGATCAATTCGGTGGTCAGATCGCCATTACGGAAGAGGTAGTCAACTATCCGGGCATTGCTAAAATCAGCGGAAGAGAGCTGACAGATACCATCCGTCAGCAGGGGGAAGGCTTCGGTGCGGAATTCCTGCAGGCAGAGGCAACAGCCTTCGACCTAAAGGGAGATGTAAAAACCGTCACCACAACTGTGGGCAAATTCCAATGTCTGGGCTTGCTGCTGGCAACCGGTGCCCATCCCAGAAGTGCCGGATTCCGTGGAGAGGAGGAATTCAAGGGTAGGGGAGTGGCTTACTGTGCTACCTGTGATGGAGAATTCTTCACGGGGAAAGAGGTGTTTGTCATAGGTGGGGGCTATGCAGCGGCAGAGGAAAGCGTTTTTCTGACCAGATTTGCCCGTCATGTAACCGTTCTCATTCGGAAGGAGGATTTCTCCTGTGCCGCATCCGTAGCAGAGCAGGCAAAAAAGCACCCTAAAATCACCGTTCTGACGCATACAGTGATGGAGGAAGTGGCAGGGGAGAATGGGCTTACCTACGCCAGATACCGCAATACAGCTACAGGTGAAGTGCAGGAATACAAAAGCTACGACACTTTTGGTGTCTTTGTCTTCACAGGCTATCAGCCGGCTACGGAAGCTCTCAGAGGGGTTGTTGGGCTGAATGAACAGGGCTATCTCCTGACCAACGAGGCACAGCAGACCACTGTTTCCGGTGTCTTCGGTGCAGGAGATGTGTGCGTGAAGCCCCTTAGACAGGTAGTGACAGCTACGGCTGACGGTGCATTGGCTGCAACAGAGCTTGAAAAATATGTCGCTGAGCTACAGAGAAAGACCGGGCTCCGTTCTTCCCCGGCTCCCGTGGATCCTGAAAAAGGCACACAAGTACCGTCTGCTGTATCAGGGGATTTGTTTGATGAAAAAATGAGGGGACAGTTGAAGGAGCTTTTCTCTAAAATGGAAGGAAAGCTTTTGCTTAGACTCTATCCGGATAACCGACCTATATCCAAAGAGCTTGAGACATTTATCCGCTCTCTTGTAAGCATGACAGACAAGCTCTCTGTGGAGGTAGCGGATCCGCAAGAGGATTCTTCCGTTGCTCCTTGCGTAAGGGTTTGCCGAGAGGACGGGAGCGAAATCGGTCTTGCCTTCCACGGCATTCCGAGCGGACATGAGTTTACTTCCTTTGTATTGGGCTTGTATAATGCAGCGGGTCCCGGACAGCCTTTGGACGAGGAAACGAAAACACGGATTCAAAGGATCCAACAGGAGACAGATCTGCAGATCTTCGTAACCTTGTCCTGCAATATGTGCCCCGATCTGGTACTGGCAGCCCAGAGGATCGCTGCGGTAAATCCCAAGGTAACGGCAGAGGTATACGACATTCATCACTTTGAAGCCATGAAGGAGCGGTATCAAATTATGAGCGTTCCGTGTATGGTTGTGAATCGTAAACATGTATCCTTCGGAAAGAAAAGCATCCATCAGATCTTGGATATGATGGAATCTCAAGCTGATGGATAGTGATAGGATTCATTCCATGTCTGAGGGATAAAAAACAACAAGAGGCTATCTCGCTAAAAATGTGAGATAGCCTCTATGATAATTCCATGTTAAATTCCGATTTGTCGAACAGTTTGATTTAACGCTGCGTAGGGGCGCGCATTGCGCGTCCGGTTCATGGCGGAACGCCATGAACACAAAAACCACCGAAAATGATGTATTTTTTTCAAAAATCGCAACATTTTTCACACCCCCCAAGTCTTGGTGGTTGTCGGACGCGCAAGGCGCGCCCCTACGAATGGTACGATAAATCGGAATTTAGAGTAAAAAGAGTATACGGGCAGGAGTTGCTCGTAGGATGTGTTCCTCTTGTGTTGGGCCCGGCCCTGCAATGCTATCATATGGATTTGTTAGGATTATCCCAGAGATGCTTATTTATGTTGTATTCTACCCTCAAGTATGATATACTTTTCCTATAACTTCAAAGCTGTGGGGGGTCCTTCTGAGACTGAAGCGAAATACCATAATAAAGATACCACAGCGGATCTGAATTAGGAAGCTTGTTTATGAATACGCAGAAACTGATCGCCCCACCGGAGGCACGAAGAGGGTGGCAGATGCCATTGCCGCAGGCTTCAATATGCCCACAGCAGATGTGGACTTGACCAAGGAATGCTCGGAAATCGGTTTGGGTGAAGCGGATATCTTGATGTCGGTTCTGCCGATATATGCAGGTCGGATCCCAAAGGTTGCTTTGGAGAGATTATCTGCCCTCAAGGGGGAGGGGCAGAAGGCGGTTGCAGTTGTAGTATACGGCAATCGGGAATTTGACGATGGCTTGTTGGAAACAAAGAATACCTTAGAGGGAAATGGATTTCAAGTCGTTGCTGCTGCAGCCTTTATTGCAGAGCATTCCATTGTCCGCTCTATTGCAGCCGGACGACCTGATGCGGAGGATGTCAGGATCGCTCATAAGTTTGCACAGAAGATTCTGGAAAATCTGAGTGAGACTGAGGGTGTTCAGGTTCCCGGTAATGAGCCCTATGTAGAGCCTAAGCCTACACCCTTCCATCCATCGGCGGATGAGAATTGTGTAAACTGTGTTCTGTGTGCAGAAAACTGTCCTGTGGGAGCCATTCCTGTGGATAACTGTAGCTCCTGTAACAGTGAGCTGTGCATCAACTGTCTGCGTTGCGTACAGCTTTGCCCCTTACATTGCCGCAGTATGCCTGCACCTTTTATGGCATTCATCACGCAGATGCTTAATGAGAAGGTGTGTGGGTACAAAAATCCCCCTGTTTTTCTGTCAGAAGCTCCGAAAACATAATCGATTTTTCTATGTAATTTGACGACCTTTATGAAGCTCAAAATTAGGTGTGGAATGGCGAAAAGAGTGATTTTCTAATTTTTATAGCAGACCGTTGCGATCATGGGCTTGCTTTTTTGGTCATAATATGTTAAAATATTGAATGTGTTTCAGTCACAGAGAGATGTGGTGCAAGATCCTATGTGTAGGAACATATTTACAGAACCATTGAGAAAAGGAGATAATTGAAAATGAACGAAGTGAAAGTAAACAGCTTCCTGAAGACTATGGCCATCATCATGTTGGTCTGTGGCATTCTCTCCGCTATTGTTTCCCTCATCGGTATTGCCGGTGTTGCTGTTCTGGCAGCTCTCGGTGCGAACTCCGGTCTGCTCTACGGCGGTGTTGCTCTGTCTGTTGCAGGTTCTGTTCTGCAGATCGTTGCCGGCATTAAGGGCATTGGTGCTGCAACCAATGCACAGAAGGCTCCCGGCTGCGTAAAGCTGGGCATTGCTATCATTGCTCTGAGCATCCTGTCCAACATCCTGAGCCTGATCGGCGGCGGCGAGCTGGATATCCTGTCCATCGCTCTGGGTCTGGTTGTTCCCGTGCTGTACACCTACAGCGCAATGAAGAAGTAATTTAGCTTCTTACATAATTCCTTTCTTTTAGCATGGGAGGGATGGTCGACTTGCACCGACCATCCCTCTCTTCTGTTCCTTTTCGGCATCATATCGGATAAATGTGCTTGTTCTATCCAATGTCAAATCTATAGATATTGACCTTTGTTTTTCCGTCGGAATACAATTCGTTGTCTTCAGGAATATCGGCTATCTCCAATAAAATACCTCCGGCTAACTCACAGGTTCTGGCAGAGGCAATGTTGTTGGGATCACAGGTGATGATTAGGTGATCCATACCATGCTTTCTTGCCTGACGGAAAAGGAGCTTGCAAGCCTTCGCAGCGTAATGATTGCCACGGAAGGCACGAAGAACCTCGTAACCGATGTTCCCGCCAATGTAGGTATTCTCATTGTGACCGATTCGCAGGTCGCAGCTGCCTACGATCTCTCCACTTAAAAGGCAGATGTCAAAGAAATAAGCAGGTAGCCATTTTTTATCCGGCTGTGCAGGGGCTGTCCTGCGCAGATGGAGATAGATCTCCTGATTTCGCAAGTCCTGTGTATCATAAAACATAGTCATATAACCCTTTCTATGTATGCTGCTGCTCTAATAATCAAATCATAGCACCAAATACGGAAAAAGTAAAGAAAAATAGAATATAAACAAGTCCTGCAAGGATCCTTTTGGATTCCTGCAGGACTTTCCTCTGGTGTACCTCTATTTATTTGGGTGTACGGATGCTGCGATGCTTTTTTAGTTTTTTAATTGCTTGTGCAGCTTGTTCATCATCCATACGGAACCAAATTGTTCTACCATCAAGGAAGGTCATGGTGATGCAATAGCCTTCTTTGCCGTAAAAGCGTTTTTCAACATCCCGAAGCTGAATATAAGAGTATCGTCTTGTTTCTCGAAAAAATAAGTGTTTAACAATGTGGCTCCTTCCGAAATCCAAATGCCATGAAAAATAGTACAGGAACATGGGAACGAGGATCAGTAAGAGAGGAATAGACGCAATCAATGCCATTATGATCCCTATGTGTGCAGCAAAAACTCCTATGAGAATGAGTGAAATAATAGAAAAGACAGCAGCGAAAATTCTATGACTACTGCGTTTCCTCACGATGATCGGTTCCATGATGGTTCATGCTCCTCCCGTAGAGTTTATGGGGAATGTGCTCCTGTATGAAATGCCTTCTTTCCTGAATCCTAAATCAGACCTTCCTCGATCAGTAGCCTCAGAACGCCTGCATCCCGCTCGATCATAGAACTCATGGTCGGACCGTGATCTTCCTCGCAATTAACACGGATGGCATCGTAGGGATCCACATATACAAGGGTAAAGCCTTCTTTTTCTTCATAATCATCCAAGTTCTGCTGTTGTGGAGCATCTTCTGTATCGCAGAGGAAGTAGAAGTTATCCTGAATAAACAGGTCAGCCTTACTTGTCTTCTGCACTCGATGAACATTTCCGTACTCACGGATGGTGTGGGCGAGTACCTGCAGACCGGTTTCTTCCCGAACCTCACGGATCAAGGTCTGCTCCATGGTTTCTCCGGCTTCTATTCCACCACCGGGGAATTTGTAGTAGTTGTATTTCGTGCTATGTACCATGGCAACCTTGCCGTCACGGATGATGATCCCACGGGCAGAGGGACGCACAACGGGTTTTGCATTCGGATCATAATCCTTTTTGTCAATGTTGAACAAAAGACGCATGGGGAACCTCCGATCTATATTTATCTTTTCTAAAAAGCATCCGGATAATACTTGCGGATCAGGGCTTCCAGCTCCTCCTTTTCGCAGCTTAGGTGTGTGGAGGAAATGCGGCTTCCGTCGGCTTCAAAGGTTTCGCCAAAGCCGGCATAGGAGCAAAAACCATACCTTCCGTTGGTGAAGTTAAACCTTACGACCCAATCACCGTATTCGAAACTTGGATCAACTGCTGCAAGCACGATCAAAATGGTATCCGTAAACTCCAATGCAGAAAAATCCTCTAAGAATGCAGCCTTATCTTCCTCTGCTAAGGTGTATGCAGGCTCGCAGCTGTTATGAAAGCCGTGATAATGACTTGCATCTTCTCCACGCAAATCATAAAACTGGATCGATGCCACATCCTCAATAGGAAAATCATAGTGCTGGGAGATCGGTATAATGAGGCAGCCGCAAAGGGATAGGGATAGAACTAAGACCATGATCCCAAGGACCAATCTTTTGCAAGATGCCATATTTGTACCTCCTGTTCTTCTGCTTGACTCTCTATGCTGTTCTTATAAGAGGGATGCCATCAGCTCTTCGCGGCTCAGGGGGCTGAGATCTGCAGGAGCAATATCCAGCATGGTGTAGCAGCCTTTGCAGCCTCTTCCTGCCATGCGCATGGCTGCACGGGCACAGCTTACAAGGACGGATGCAGTAAACTCCGGATTGGAATCTAATTCCAGCGTATATTCGATCCGTTGCTTATGCTCACCGTTCCAGCCTGTAGCACCGGTATTGATCACATGGCCACCATGGGGAAGGCCGGCATGGTCCCTCTGAAGCTCTTGCTGTGTTATAAAGGTGACTGTTGTATCGTAGTCAGCAAAATAGTTGGGCATGGTTTTGATTTGCTCTTCGATTCTGTGGAGATCTGCATCCGGAGCAGCTACGACGAAGCAATGCCTGGTATGCTTCTGTCGGGTGGTCAGCTGCGGAGCGTGACCGCTTCGCACGGAGTCTATAGCCTGGGGAACAGGGATGGTGTACTGTCGACAATCCAAAACACCGGGGATGCGGCGAACCGCATCGGAGTGGCCCTGACTGACACCCCGTCCCCAGAAGGTATAGGTACTGCTGTTAGGCAGGATCGCAGAGGCATATAGGCGATTCAGGGAGAAAAGACCGGGATCCCAACCGGCTGAAATTACTGCAATATGTCCACTTCCCTCTGCGGCTCTCTGAACGGCTGAAAAATGCTCCGGGATCCGTGCATGGGTATCAAAGCTGTCCACAACATTGAAATGCTGTGCAAGGAGGGGGGTCATGGCGGGGAGGTCAGATGCGCTGCCACCACAGAGCAATAAAACATCCAGATGGTCCTTCCACTCCGTAATACTGTCTAAGGGAAGCACCGGTACCGCTTCGGTCAGGATTTTTACGCAGGAGGGATCTCTGCGAGTGAACACAGCACAAAGCTGCATATCTGCACAAGAACGAAGTGCGCACTCTACACCTCTGGCTAAATTTCCGTATCCGGCGATTCCAATTTTAAGCATGATCAACATCCTTTCATAATAGGGGTTTGAGCATACAGTGCTCGTATGAGCACACGCTGATCATTGTCAATTTATCATATCTTAATCATGCTGTCAATCAAATGAGTATGAAATTTTGTATTTCTTTGCGTTTTTTACAAAATACCTTTCAAAAATGATTCAAACTTGTTGAAATGATAAAAAAATAAACAAAGTATATGAAAACTGAAAAAAATACTTGCATATTTTTAGAACTTAGGATATAATTCCAAGTAGTGTTATACGTGTGCCTATATGATGTAGGTTTTGTGGGAATTTAACACTGTTTTTGTTATGATATATTGAATAGATTTTTATAGTTATTGTAGAACTTTACCTTAGATGAGAGGGTGCTTATCATGAAAAAATCTTACTCTCGGCCTCAGTTGGCTTTCGAGTCCTATCAGCTGGATGCTGCGATTGCGGATAAGTGTCAAGTTCCCATTGGCAACACTACTACTCAGTGCAGCACCAGCTTAGCTGCTGACGAGCAGTGGTGGACTGCCGGTGGCGAGTTCTTCGGCTATTATAATTGTCAGACTGACTTAGTTGGCAACGGTCCCGGAGGCGGAGAGTCCGTTTGCTATCATGGACCTCATTCCACTTGGGGTATCTCGGATATTTTCCTGAATTCCTAATTATGACCATAATTCACGCTGCTGCAGAAATGCCTCTGCAGCAGTTTTTCCTCTATATAGTATTGTTCAGAAGGGGAGAGCTATTTGAGACAAGATCATCCGATTCGGCAGACCTTATGCAGAAGGGCTGCCCATCGCAATATTCCGGTCAACGGTGCGTTTGAACTGACACCCCGTTGCTCATTAAACTGCAAAATGTGCTATATTCGTATGACTCCGGAGCAAATGCGTCCCATTGGAGAAGAAAGATCGGTTTCCCAGTGGATCGAACTGGCTCGTGAGGCACGGGAAATGGGAATGACATTCCTGTTGCTGACAGGTGGAGAGCCATTCCTACGCCCTGATCTGTTCGAACTTCTGAGTGCATTAAATTCTATGGGTATCATTACGGATATAAATAGCAACGGCACCCTCATTAATGAAGCCGTTGTTGACAAGTTGCTTCAGGCACCTCCCTCCAAGATTAATATTACCCTCTATGGTGCTTCTCGACAGACCTATGAGGATTTATGCGGGGACGGAAGTGCTTTTGATCGTGTAGTCCATGCCATTGATTTGCTCCGTAACAGTGGAATCTTGGTTTGCTTGAATGGGACCCTTACGCCGGACAATTATCATGAGCTTGATGAATTGGTACGTTTTGCCAAGGAGCGAGGGCTTCCATTGCGCAGCACCAGCTACGTGATCCCGCCCAGTCGCCGTGGTGGTCTTGAGAGCGCATATCGGTTGCCTCCCGAGAACGCCGGCTGCGTAGCATTCCGATCCCAGCTTCTCTTCAACGGGGAAGAGGATATGCGGAAAAAAGCTATGAGCCAGCTTGTTATGGAGGACTGCTACCACGAAACAGAAGAGGGAATCTCCTGTCTGGCAGGTCGCTCCCAGTTTTGGGTGACTTGGAACGGTAAGATGCTGCCTTGCGGTATGCTACCTCAAATCAGTTCTGATCCCTTTGAGGTTGGTTTCCGAGAGGCATGGAGCAAGATCAATGAGGAAGTAGTTCATCTTCCTAATTGCTCGGAGTGTGTGAATTGTCCCAATAAGAGGGTGTGCCCAAGCTGTGCTGCCTCTCGATATTGCGAGACAGGAAGCGTAACAGAGCATGGCGACTATCTTTGTAAGTTTACTGAGGCATATATCCGTAACCTACAAGCTCTGGCTACAGATTGAGACTGTGGCTGACGAATAATATCGTTTAACCCAATGCCGCTTCCGAATCAGCTGCTTCGGAAGCGGCATTTGAGCGAATTCTTGCTCTGCTCTCTCAATAGAGGACACTGAGCAGTTTTTTATCTAATTCATTCTTTATCGGAAAAGGAGTCATTATGTAATGGGTTTCAGTAGAAACGATCACCTATTTGATAGTAAGGAATTCCATGAACGGTTTTATACAGCTGTTCCGTTAGGGGTCTTTCTGTCCGAGGAAGGAACTGTGTTCCGTCTATGGGCGCCCACCGCACAGTCCGTTACCCTGCGTTTATACCTAAGAGGGGATCATTGTACGGTTTCAGAGCAGTTCCAGATGTCACTGTGGAAAAAAGGCGTTTGGGAATATAAAACGGATCGCCTCTTGAGGGGTGTGTATTATGACTATATGCTCATTGTAGATGGGGAATCCTTTTGTAGTGCGGATCCCTATTGCCGCGCCTGTGGCTTAAACGGTGAGCGGAGTATGATCCCGGATCCGTCTGAAACAGACCCGGAAGGATGGGGAGCAGATACTTCTCCCGCAAAGCCTGACTGTGATATTATCTATGAGCTCCATGTGAAGGATTTTTCCTGGGATCCCAACGGGGGGTTCTTTGATAGAGACCGAGGACGCTTTTCAGCACTGAAGCAGGAAGGAACTACCTTGAATCATTCAGGTCTGTATCCAACGGGGCTTGATTATCTGAAGAGACTTGGGATCACTCATGTTCAGATCCTCCCCATGTATGATTATGGTTCTGTAAATGAGGCAGAGCCTGAGAAGGGATATAACTGGGGCTACGATCCTGTGAATTACAATGTGCCTGAGGGAAGTTATTCCTCCGATCCCTATAACGGTGCTGTTCGTATTCGGGAATTGAAGGAAATGATCCTGCAGCTTCACCGAGCAGGCTTGCGAGTGATCATGGATGTGGTTTACAATCATACCTATGATTTGGAGTCTCCTTTGTTCAAGACGGCTCCTTGGTACTTTTATCGGCAGAATGAAGACGGGTCACCTTCAAACGGATCCGGCTGCGGGAATGATATTGCCTCGGAGCGTAGTATGTGCAGCAGATATATTCTGGACTCTGTGTTATATTGGGCAGAGGAATATCACATTGATGGCTTCCGCTTTGATCTCATGGGGTTGTTGGATCAGGAGCTCATGGAGCAGATCCGCAGGGAGCTGGATGCCCGTTATGGTATGGGCGAGAAGCTGGTTTACGGTGAACCGTGGAGTGCGGGACCTACAGCTCACAGACCGGGGACGATCCTTTGCCACAAGGGAAACCTCAAGCAGATTCATGAAGGGATCGGAGCTTTCTGTGATGATACCCGGGATCTGGTAAAAGGCAGCGTGATGGATGTAGACTCAGTAGGCTTCGTAAACGGAAATCCTATTCCGGCAGAGCTTCTTGGGAAGTGCCTAACTGCATGGACGGGGGAGGACGGAGTTTTCCGAAATGCGGGACAGTCTATTTGCTATTTATCCTGCCACGACGATTGGACGCTGTGGGATAAGCTGGTTTACACCATGGATCCTAAGAAGGATTTTTGTGGGAGTGAAGCTGTGATCCTGCAAGCCAATCGATTGGCTGCTGCCATTCATTTTTGTTGTCAGGGACGGCTGTTTCTTCATGCCGGTGAGGAATTTGGCAGAACAAAAGGAGGCGTGAAGAACAGCTATTGTTCCTCCGCAGAGATCAATCAAATAGACTGGACTCGTGCATGGAAGCATGAGGGCTTGGTGGATTACTACCGGGGTCTGATCGCTCTGCGAAAGCAGCTGCCATGGACGAAGGATCTTTCGGAACAGGGGAAGCAACGCTTACTATGGGTGGAGAACGAGACACCCTTCTGCGCATTAGCTTGTGTGAATAATGAGGGTGCAGATTCTTTGTGGGATAATCTGCTTCTGATTTTTAATTGTGGACAGACTTTGGTAGAAACAAAGCTACCGGAAGGCAAGTGGCAGATCCTTGTAGATGGAGAGAGCAGCTTCCTTTGGAAGGAGGAACACAGCATCAGCGGTTCTTGCTCGGTTCCTCCTAAAACTGCTCAGGTTCTTGGTGCAAAGCGGCGTGATTTGTCCTGATCTGTAATCATTGACTTTATAATACTGTTTCTTGATAAAATGGTTTGAAAACCATTTTATTGCAGGATGAATATCCTGCACCGCCTATGGCGGCAAGAACTGTATTACCCGGCATTTCTTGGCGGCTTTGCCGCCATGCCGCTTACCAGCGGCATAATAAAATGATACATACTCT
>JAGBGB010000166.1 GCA_017936205.1 Oscillospiraceae bacterium | reverse complement strand
GGTTCCATAGGTCTTGTTGTCCGCTAAATGCTCCTTGGAGTGGAAGATCCCCTTAGCTTCACCGGGCAGATCCAATCCCGTGGTCTCCATAAGCCCAAAGGACTTATAATAATTGTACAAGGTTTCTCCGCCGGTTCGCAGACCGATGTGAGCAAATGCCAAATTGCAGGAATTCTGCAGTGCCTGAGCCGTAGTCTGTCCTCCGTGTCCTGCACTGCGCCAGCAGTTCAGGATCTGGGAACGACCCTCAAACTTCTCCTTACCGCTGCAGGAGAAATGATCCTGCAGGCTCACTGCTCCGGAGTCCAAGGCTGCAGCCAAGGTCAGAGCCTTAAAGGTCGAGCCCGGCTCATAGCCGTCACAAACACAGCGGTTTCGCCACTGCTTCAGTCGGGCTGCAGCCATGCTGCTGTTATATTCCTCTAAAAGTGCGGTTCTTTCACTGCTTTCCTTGGGATAGGTCATAGCCTTCTCGTAAAGCTGCTCCAGTTCCCTTCTGGTATCATCCTCGTAGATCTCCAAATAGGCATTGGGATCATAGCCTCCAAGGGTTGCCATAGCAAGGATTTCCCCGGTATCAACATCCATAACCATACCGAAGGCTCCGTTGAGCACATCGTAACGGTCAATCGCATCCTGCATCTGCTTCTCCAAAGCCCGCTGCACTGTTAAGTCCAGAGTCAGGACCAAGCTCTCCCCACTTTTCGCTTCATAATAGGTCTCGTAGGAGTAGAGCATTTCTGTCTCGTTATTCCCCTTGGTGGTGATCACGGCTCCGGGAGTGCCCTGCAGGCGTTTGTTGTAATAAGCCTCCAAGCCCTCTGTCCCCACATTCTCTGTGTTGACGAAACCAAGGAGCTGAGAGGCTACTGCCTCATTGGGATAGTAGCGGAGAGAATCCGGCTCCAAGTGTACCCCCTGAATATTATACTCTGACAGGAAGGCTCGGACAGCATCACAGACATCCTTGGTCTGCTTCCGCTTCAGGACCTTATAGCGCATGGAGGTGTCCTTGGCTTTTTCCAGAATGCTTTCCCTATCTAATTCCAGAAGCTGTGCCAGATTCTCTGACAGGAAATCCAGATCCACCTTGTTCTGCTTCAGCTCCAAGGGGTCCAGGAAAATATTCTCCACACTTACAGACGCTGCCAAAGCATCCATGTTCCGATCATAAATACTGCCACGCTTGGCAGTGACTGAGGTGGAACGGGTCTGGTTGGAAATGGCCTTCCCCTCGTAATACTCGTGATCCAGCAGCATGACCTTAACGAGCCGCATGCCTAAGATCAGGAAGGCAAACACGCCCAGGCCTGCCATAAGCCAAAGGATCCCCTTTCGAATGTAGGTATCGGACACCTGCGCCGCCTTCCTGCGTGGCTTAGGTCCGGGTCTCGGTACATCCTTGTGCTTCACACATTCGCCCCCTGAGAGAAGTCTAAAAATATGGGCGGCTATTTGGGACCGCCCATACTCTGTTTGTATCTATATATTGAGAATTAAGAAAAATATGCCTGCATATCCTGAACCATAGCTCGGAAGGCAGCAAACATACCGGATTCGATCTCCTGCGTTGTCCGTTCCACAGGCTCCGGCAGCTCTATGTGGACATATTCTATCTGTTCTGCCCATGGAAGATGCATTCCCAGAGCCTCTGCCCTCTGAGCGATCTCATCCATATCAATGGAGCTCTCATACTGAGCCGTCAGCTGATCCTGCAGCGTCTGCAGCTCCTGCTTCTGTCGCTGAAGCTCCCCATTCTCACTGCGAACCTCAAACAGTCGCATCATACTAAAAAGCAGTCCGAAGAACAGCAGAAGCACAACGGCGATTGCCGCAACGGTAAAGGGCGAAACGCCCTGCTTCGGTGCTTCTACAGCAGCTCGCTTCTTTTTGGGCTCCTCAGGCAAATGACTCGGAGCTTCCACTGGCATAGGGGCAAGGGCTTCTGAGCCCTTAACAGGATATTGCTGCATTCCGAGTCACTTCCTTTCTTACAATTTTTCGCAAACTCGCAGCTTGGCGCTGCGAGCACGGGGATTTTCTTCCAACTCCACGGCACCGGACACAATGGGCTTCCGTGAGATCAGCTTCACAAGAGGCTTCTTCCCACAGATGCAAACCGGGAATTCCGGGGGACAGGTACAGCCCTTGGCTGCAGCCTGCATGGCATTCTTCACGATCCGATCCTCTAAGGAGTGGAAGGTGATCACTGCCAGTCTGCCACCCTTCCGCAGTCGGGATATGGCAGCCTGCATCATGCGATCCACAGAGCCAAGCTCATCGTTGACCGCAATGCGGATGGCTTGGAAGCTACGCTTGGCAGGATGCTGCTTCTCCCGCAGTGCCTGGGCAGGCATGGAAGAACGGATCAGCTCCACCAGCTCGAAGGTAGTCTCAATGGGCTGCTGAGCTCGTCTTCTCACAATCGCAGCAGCGATCTGGGGGGCATAGCGTTCCTCCCCGAAGGTAAAGAGGATCCGTTTCAGCTCCTCTTGAGAGTAGGTGTTGACCACATCAGCGGCAGTCAGAGGATCCTCCCGATTCATACGCATATCCAGAGGCGCATCTGCCATATAGGAGAAGCCACGGGAACCGTCGTCTAACTGCGGAGAAGAAACTCCTAAGTCAAACAGCATTCCGTCTACAGCCTCAATACCCAGCTCGTCCAGGATCCTGTGAATCTCACAGAAATTGGAGTGTACCATGGTCACTCGGTCAGAGAACTCCTGCAGTCGGACAGAAGCAGCCTCTAAGGCTACGGTATCCCGATCTACACCGATCAGCCTGCCACCCTGTAAGCGGCGGGCAATTTCGTAAGAATGACCGGCACCGCCTAAGGTGCCGTCTAAGTAAATGCCTTGGGGCTTAATATCCAGAGCCTGAATACATTCCTCCAGCAGGACGGATTTATGTGAAAATTCCATATCAGAACCCCAATTCTTTCAGGGCAGCCTCAATGGCCTCGGGAGTCAGATGCTCCGGCTCCTGTGCCTCATATCGTTCCGCTGCCCAAATTTCTGCACGACCTGCCAAGCCCAGGAAAATCACATCCTGCTTGAGCCCGGCATAGTTACGAAGGGACTCCGGCAACAGGAAACGTCCCTGCTTGTCCGGCTCACACTGCCATACATTGGCGAAGAAGTAACGCAGCTTCCTGCTCTCGGTCAGGGGCAGAGAATTAAAGTGGTCAATGACCCGCTGCCACTCTGCCTTGGTATATATGGTCAAGCAAGGATCGGGGGCTTGGGCAACGAAAAAGGAGTCACCAAGCTCCTCACGAAGCTTGGAGGGAACGATCAGTCGTCCCTTTGCATCGATACTATGTCTATATTGTCCGAACACGCTCCCTCACCTCACTTTATCGTTGATTTTGCTCCATTTCGTGCATTTTTGTGGTATTTTACTCCACTACACATACAGTATACACTCTTACAGGCAAAAAATCAATCATTTTTTCGGAGTGGGGCATATTTTTTATGAGATTTTTCAGAAAAACATTCCCGTTTTCCTGCATAATCCGTAAAGCACCTATGATAAAGCCATCTATACCTGCTGAAGGATAAAAGTTCATTTAGGCTATTACCTTTCGTAAGCTTACTACCCAATATGGTATTGCTCGCAAGCAAAAGACTGCACCGTGCGTAGGGGCGAAGCTGTGTCTTCGCCCGAGAAACTACCGAATGGCAAAGAGCATCGTTCT
>JAGBGB010000165.1 GCA_017936205.1 Oscillospiraceae bacterium | reverse complement strand
TATTGCAGGATGAATATCCTGCACCGCCTATGGCGGCAAGAACAGTATTACACGGCATTTCTTGGCGGCTTTGCCGCCATGCCGCTTACCAGCGGCATAATAAAACGGTTAATCCGTTTTATTAGAAATAAGTATAAAAAATCACCGGGGAACAGCCTGCTGTAGGCTGTTCCCCAGTTTTTTATTTTAATGCTCCAGAGCGTTTAACAGGGCGGTGAGGAAGGCCTTTCTGTCGATGTCCAGTACAACGAGGGTGTTTTTGACCTCGAACTGCTTGTCGGTGTACAGGTCACAGACGGTTTTGCCAAGGGTCAGTTCCCCTTGGGTTTCTACGAAAACGCCCGCAGGCTCTGCCTTGAAGCATTCCGGATGGGCGAGGTAGAATACGGGTACCGCATCATGGATGCAGAAGCCGGGATGACCGTTTTCTAAATTCCGCTCCAAGATGAAGCGGCTGGCATCGTGGAAGAAGCGGGCTTTTTCACTGGGGCTGTCCTTCAGGGGCTCCCACTCCTCAGGGAGGATGTAGGCAAGCTCTGTGACCTCCAAGCCACACATGACTACGGGAATACCGCTGCGGAAGACTACTTGAGCCGCTTCAGGATCTGCATAAATATTGTATTCTGCACAGGGAGTGCGGTTGCCACGGGTCACACTGCCACCCATCATCAGCAGACGGTGAATCAGCTTGGGCAGGTCGGGGTAGGTTTCCAAGGCGATGGCAATGTTGGTCAGGGGACCCATAGTGATCAGCTCCAAGGTGCCGGGGTGTGCCTTGGCAGCGGCATAAAGAGCATCCCATGCCTTCATGGGCTCCGCCCGGCGGCTGCTCTCAGGGAGCGAGGCCGTTCCGAAGCCGCCCTCTCCGTGGAAGTCTGTGCCGTCCAAATAGGGCCGCACCACGGGGCCGGCTGCACCTGCGTAAACGGGGTAGGGCTGTCCCACCAGATCCCCCAGCTTCAGGGCGTTGGCAGTGGTAGTACGCAGGGGCACATTCCCTGCAACGGTGCTGATGCCTAAAATATCCAGCTCCTTCAGGCTGCTTGCGAGAATTATGGCAGCAGCATCATCTACGCCGGGATCACAGTCGATCCAAACGGGATACTTATTCATGGGAATCCTCCTTATAAGTTTTTACAGCCTCGATCAGCAGATCTGCGAAGGCACTCCGATCTACACCCAGATTTACACGGGCGTTTGCAGGCTTCCTGTCATGACCGACGGTGGTTCCGCGGCAGTATTCGCCCTGGGTCTCTACCTCTACACACAGCTCCTTTAATTGGAACAGTTCGGGATGCACCAGAACTGCTACGGCACAGGGGTCATGCATGGGAGCACCCTCGTAGCCCAGAGTCTTGTGGAAGCCGTAGAAGAATTCCAGCCAATCCGCTACGATCTGTGCCACCTGACCGCCTACTGCACGGACTCGTTCGAAGTCCTCGGGCATCATCAGAGCCTTTTCCGTTACATCCAGACCGCTCATGATCAGGGGGATGCCGCTTCCTGTGACGATCTTGGCTGCTTCGGGATCTACCAGAATGTTGAACTCCGCAGCGGGGGTCCAGTTGCCATAGGCAATGCCTCCACCCATGAAGCTGATCTCTTCGATCCTCTCCTTTAATTCCGGGTGGCTTAACAGGAGGGCTGCCACATTGGTCAGGGGTCCGGTGGCAACGATGGTGACCTTCCGATCACTTTCTCGAAGGATCTTTGCCATGAGATTCACACTGCTGAGCTCATCCAGCTCCATAACAGGCTCCGGCAGGGGAGGACCGTCCAGACCGCTTTCTCCGTGGACGGAGGGGGCATTCATTTCCGGTCCAACCAGAGGGCTACGCTTGCCTTTGGCAATGGGGGCATCGATCCCCAGAAGAGTACAGACCCGACGGGCGTTGTAGGAGACCTTCTCTACGGTCTGATTGCCGCAGACACTGGTTACAGCAAGGATCTCCAGCTCAGGACATGCCTTTGCCAGCATCCAGGCAATGGCATCGTCGTGACCGGGATCTCCGTCTAAGATAATGGGGCGTCTGTTCATGCAACTTGCTCCTTTCGATGAGACAGTCTCCGCCTCCGCTGAGAGCGGAGAACCACATAGACCATCATGATAATTGTAATAATATAGGGGATAGCTGCTGTCAGATCCGGGGAAATGTATGCCTGCAGGCAGGTGCCCAAGGCTCCGAAGAAGCCGAACATCAGGGCAGCTAAATATGCCTTGGCAGGATTGGCACTTCCGAAGATCACACAGGCGAAGGCTACATAGCCACGGGAATTGCTCATATTCTTAGCGAAGTTTCCTTCCAGATCTCCCAGAGACAGGTACACACCTGCAATGGCACAGGTAATGCCACAGAGGATACTGGCGATCCACTTCATTTTCTCCGGGCTGATGCCGGCAGTGCGTAGAGTTTCCGGCTTCTCCCCGGCGGCTCTGAGATGGAGACCGTAGGGAGTGCGATATACGAAGAGCCACAGCACCAGTACCAACAGCAGTGTGATGTAGAAAAGAACGGACAAGCCCTGCAAGCCCTTCCCTAAGAAGGGAATGTGATCTAAGAAGGAAAGTCGGAGCTTAGGAAGGGCAGCCATGCCCTTGCCTCCGTTGTAGCCGAATACGCTGTCGGACAGGAAGCCTGTTAAACCAATGGCGAAGGTGTTCAGGGCGCAGCCGATGATAAATTCATCTGCCTTTAGCTTTACCACAAAGAGGGCAAAGAGCAAGCCCACCAGTATACCGATGGCAACTGCCAGTCCTAAGCCCAGCCAGCCACCGCCTAAGAGGAAGCTGCCGTAGGCTCCGAAGAAGGCTCCCATTAGGATCATACCGTCCATACCGATATTCATGATCCCGGCGTGTTCCGTCATAGCACCGCCGATGGCAGCCAGAGCCACAGGGGTAGCAGTGCGGAGGGTTTCATTCAGAGTGGCAGCGGAGAAAATTCTGGATAACAGATCATGCATCCTTCCCACCTCCTCGTACTTGAGCTGCAAGGCGAGCCTGCTTCTTTTGTCCCCGATCCTTTAGCCAACTGAGGATCCCGCTCTGGGCAGCCATGGAGAAGATCACCACGGCCTGGATGATCTGATAGATCTGGGAGGGAATGCCGATGTATTGCAGCTCGTCCGCACCGATCTTCAGAATGGCGAAGAACACGGACAAGCCCACCACAGGCAGTGGCTCGTAGGCTGCGATCATGGCGATCATGAGCCCCTCGAAGTAATAATCATTGCTAATGGAGGATTTATAAATATGCTCTGCACCATAGACACGGAACATCCCTACCAGTCCGCACATGGCGCCGGAAATGACCATGCACAGCAGGATCAGACGGTCCGTTTTGATGCCGCTGAAGAAGGCAAAACGGGGGTTCTGTCCGGTCAGCTTCATTTCGTAGCCTCCGGAGGTCTTTGTCATCACATACCAGACCAGCAGTGTCAAAATAATCGCTGTAAAAATGGCAGTGGACAGCTTGGAGCCGGGGATCAGACTGCTGAGCCAGTATTCCGCATCTAACTTATCTGTGGCAGCGACCATGTTCTTGTTGGGGTTCTTCCACGGGCCCTTGGCCAAGTATTGGCACAGACACACCGCAACGGTGTTGAGCATGATGGTGGTGATGACCTCATTGACCTTCACCTTGACCTTCAGAATGCCGGGGAGGAAGGCATAGATCCCACCTACCGCCATAGCTGCTATGGCAGCACACAGAAGTACAAGCCAAGAAGCCTGTCCCTTCATCCAGACGCCTACCTGACAGGCAACGATGGCGCCGAGGATCAGCTGACCCTCGCCACCTACATTGAAGATGCCCACCCTTGCAGCCAGAACACAGGCAAGGCCGCACAGGCACAGCACCATGGCATATTCCAGAAAATCCCCTATGTGTCTGCCGTTGCCGAAGGCACCCTCTACAATGGCACCGTAGGCTTCAATGGGGTTAAAGCCTGCCACCAGCAGGATCAGAGCCCCAATGATCAGGGCGCAGAGAATGCTCAGGGAGAGGGATAGGAGATATGGGGTGTTAATGTGTGATCGCTTCATGTGCCCCTGCCTCCTTCCTGCGGTTGCCGGTCATGTAATAGCCCAGCTCTTCTTTTTCGATGGTATTGGGGGTGAATTCTCCGGTGATCTCCCCTTCATAAAGGGTAATGATCCGATCGGACAGGCGGAATACCTCGTCCAAGTCGGCGGAGCACAGGAGAATGGCAGTCCCCTCGTTCCGCTTGTCCATGATTTGCTTGTGAATGAATTCGATGGCTCCTACATCCACTCCACGGGTGGGCTGGGAAATGATCAGCACCGGGGTGTCGAAGCTGCACTCTCTGGCAACCACCACCTTCTGCAGATTACCGCCGGACAGGGAGCCTGCAGAGACTGCAATACCTGCCCCACGGATATCGAATTTTTCGAAAAGACCCTCTGCATAACGGGCAATGCTGCTTTGTTTTTGGTAACCAAGAGCCCCACGGAATTCGGGAGCCTTGTGTCTGCCTACTAAGAGATTCTCTGCTACGCTGGCATCCTTGCTGACGCCTGTAGCAAGACGATCCTCGGGAATATGGGCAAGTCCCATAGCACGGATCTCCCCCGGTGTACAGTTGGCAGCCTGCTGTCCACAGATCCCTATGGATCCGGAAGCGCAGGAGCGCAATCCGGTCAGAGCTTCTAATAGCTCGCTCTGTCCGTTGCCCTCAATGGCAGCGATCCCAAGGATCTCTCCTGCACGGAGGGACAGAGACAGCTTCTTGACAGCGGTCAGTCCACGGTTATCGTAGACGGTCAGATCCTTGGCAGCCAAACGGATCTCCCCCGGCTGCCCGCTTCTTTCCAGCTCCTCGTACAGCACAGGTCTTCCTACCATTAGGGAGGCAAGCTCCCGTTCTGTTACGGAGGCGGTGTCTTTTACAGCAATGAGACGCCCCTTCCGCATAATGCCCACTCGGTCGGAAATGGCCTTGACCTCATACAGCTTGTGGGTAATGAGGATCACGGTCATTCCCTTCTCCCGTACGACCCGACGGATGACAGAGAACAGCTCCGTGGTTTCCTGAGGGGTGAGCACCGCAGTGGGCTCGTCTAAGATCAGCAGCTCCGCTCCACGGTACAGGGCTTTCAGGATCTCCACTCGCTGCTGTAAGCCTACGCTCAGCTCTCCCACAATGGCAGAGGGATCTACGCTGAGACCGTATTCCTGGGAAAGGGCACGGGTCTTCTCCTCCGCAGCCTTCCAGTCGTAGAACAGCTTGAACTTCCGTGGCTCCTTGCTCATGACCACATTCTGTGCCACGGAGAAGGAGGGAACTAACATAAAATGCTGGTGTACCATGCCGATGCCTCTTTGGATGGCAGCTTTTGGGCTGTATTCCGTCAGCCTCTCGCCCTTGACCCAAATCTCTCCGTTGGTGGGGGTGTGCATACCGTAGAGCAGGTGCATCAGGGTGGATTTCCCGGCACCATTTTCTCCAACCAGTGCAAAGACCTCCCCCTTGCGGATGCTTAGGGAAATATCATCGTTGGCAAGGACACCGGGGAACTCCATACTTACATGGTCGAAGCGTACCGCAATTTCTTCCATTCTGTTTCCTCGCAATCTTTTTTGAAAATGGCGTGACATCCGAAGATTGTCACGCCATGGGTTTTATGTTTTATCTGGTGGTATCAACTACGATCTCGCCCTTGGCGATCTGATCAGCCAGAGCTGCAACAGCGGTCTTGATCTCGTCGGTCACCTGCTGTACGGAGCCTTCCTCACCGTAGCCGATGCCCACATAGCCTGCATCCATTCCGGCGACCCAAGTGGTTCCCAGCAGGGAGGTGTCACCGTTTACGAACTGCTTCACAGCCTCGTAAATGGAGTTGCCGACTTCCTTCTTCATGGAGCAGATGATCACATCTTCGTCGATGAACTTCTGGTCAGCGTCTACGCCGATGGCATAAATGCCCTTCTCCTTGGCAGCCTCGAAAACACCGTCACCGGCAGCGGAGGCGATCTGGAAGATCACATCTGCACCCTGCTCGTTCAGAGCGATGGCACAGTTCTTGCCCAGAGCGGGATCATCATAGGAGTTGGTGTAGTTGCTGACGACCTCAATGGCCTTGCCGGTCTCGGTCTCGTAGTATTCCGCACCCTGCTTGTAGCCAACGATGAAGTCGTTGATGGTGTCGGAGTCCTCGCCGCCCACAGCACCGACTACGCCGCTGGTGCTCATGGCAGCTGCAATGTAGCCGGCAAGGAAGGAGCCCTCGTTCTGTGCGTAGGTGATGTTCAGCAGGTTGGCAACAGGCTCCTCGGTTGCGTTGTCGATCCAGATCCACTTCACATCGGGATACTGGGGAGCTACGATGTTGATCTCATAGAATTCCCAGCCAACACAGACAACGATGTCTGCCTTGTCTGCGGCATTCTGCATCTGGGTGGTGTGGCTGTCGTTGTTGCACTCGATGTAGCTTACCTTTACGCCCAGATCCTTCTCCAAACGCTCGGCACCTGCCTTGGAGGAATCGTAGAAGGAGCGATCTCCGAAGCTGCCGGCAACCACCAGTGCTAAGGAGACATCTGATTTTTCAGAGCCTTCGTCGGTTTTGGCATCTTCCTTGCAGCCGGACAGGAGCATGAGGCTCAGCATCATAGCTACAGCAAGAAGCATTGCGATCCATTTCTTCATAGTGTTTACCCTCTTTTTCTTCAATTTTCAGTGATGGGGAAGATCCTTCCCCTCATCTAACATTATATCATCTTTTACAGGATGTTCAAGAAAAATCTTTCTCCTGCATCTCGTCGTTTTGCTGAAATATTCCGTTGAAATTTGGTGATATTGACCAAGAAAAACCACAAAAGCTGTCGGTAGAAAATCTGAAAAAGGGGATTGCTTTTTTCTCCAAACAGTGGTATAATATAGCCAATGCAGGTGTAATTCATCGGTAGAATGTCAGCTTCCCAAGCTGAATA
>JAGBGB010000164.1 GCA_017936205.1 Oscillospiraceae bacterium | reverse complement strand
TGCGAAGATTTCCTTGATTTTAGTCAAGAAAAGTTTGGAATTTGTCGAGTTTTGGGGTAAACTTTTTGAGACAGGGACTTTTTCAGCAGCCTCCATTGCGCGTCCGACAACCACCAAGAATTGGTGGTTGTGAAAAATGTTTCGATTTTTTGGGAAATACATTATTTTCGGTGGTTTTTGTGTTCATGCCGTTCCGTCATGAACCGGACGCGCAATGCGCGCCCCTACGAAGGGGTAAATCAAACTGTTCGACAAATCAGAATATGACGAAGTGACTTCAAGAGGAAGGATGTGGCGATTGGGAAGGCTTTTGATTGGTAAAATGTGTTATTTGTTGAAATGATCGGATCTATGTGTTAAGATAGAAAGAAAAAGGGGGAATTTTTGATGAATTTGAAACGAATTGTTAGCAGTTTGCTTCTGCTGTCCTTGCTGTTATCTCTGGCACTTGTGGCACAGGCTGCGGAGAGAGGGGTATCTCTCAGCTCGGATAGCAGCTTTTTTGCACAGCTGAATCTGAATACCGCAGGGATGGAGAAGGTCAAGGCTGCCGTGAGCGCAGGGAATTACACCACTGCCAAAGCAGAACTTCTGCAATATTACAAGACGAAGTTTGCAAGCTATGATCCCATCCCTGCGGATAGCAAGGACGCCACACGGGTATTCTTTGCCATGAATGACACCTGGTCCATGAGCGAAAATCGCATCGCTGAAACCACCATTCAGGGCACAGGCTTCAATTTCTACAGCTTCGGCAAGACCAACAATACAGCAGGCTGCTATGTTCTGGATATCTTGGATAGACCGGATTATGCCATCCAGATCTGCACCCGTGAGAATGAGGTGGAATCCCACCGTCCTGTGCTGAAATGCTATGATGCCTCCAACAATTTGATCTCTGAGGTGGTGGCAGCTGCGGACGCCATGATCCATAAGGGCAAGCCCGATACCAATTACGGTACAGACAATGTGCTCTATGTGAAGAGCGGCATGACCCAGAACAGTGACGGAACCTATCTGCCCTACAACATCAACAGCCGCCGTGTTTATATGAGATTCAATGTTCCCTCCGGTACCAAGTACACAGAGCTGGTGATCTATGCCCGTCTCCACGGAGCTTCCGCCGGAGAGGATCTTAGTCTGCCTCTGTACCAGTTCGATTCCTTTAATAAGAGTTGGACGGAGAGTAATTTGACATGGAATTATCTGGTCAAGCTAAAAGCTATGGGGCATTATTCCTGGAAGGATATTCCCGGTGCCTTCGACTGGAAGCAGCCGGAAGGAGTAGGGGACTATGACTGGCTGGATTCCAATGCTCGCTTCTATGAGCTGGTGGCAATTGCTCAAACCGCAGCAGCTACCACCGATGCCACCCAGAAAGCAGCTTATCTTGCAAAGCTGAAGGAAATTCTCTTAGACTTTATTGCAGATACCACTGTCCGCACCGGATTCCCTGCCAATCGAGACAGAGAGACCTCCAGCCGTATGATGAATTTCCCCTACATTTATAAGCAGCTTCTGGCAGGGAATGCTCTGACTGCCAACGAAAACAAGACCATTCTTGCCTATGTCTATGATGAGCTGATCTTCATGGACAACGGTGCTACGATCTTTGATAATGTCAACGGAAATCATGGGGCATCTGCCTATACCAATCACAGCGTTTACCATTTAGCAGGCTTCTATTCCGCTCTTGCCTACTGGCCGGAGTTTAAGAGCAACGCAAGCTGGAGGAGTCGCTATGAGAGCCGTGTGGACTTCGTTCTGACCACCCTGATCAACAGCGACGGCTCCTATAATGAGGTGACCTTCGGCTACCCCAGAGGGGTGTTGAGCACCAACAGCTTCCTGATGTATTGTATGCAGGAACGAGGGGACAGCTCCGCTACAGGGAAAAAGTTCATCAATGCCAGCATCCTTCTGGCGCGATATCTTATGGACTGCAGCTATCCCAACGGCAAGAATCCCTACTGGGGGGAGGGCAGTACCACATCTGCCATCAGCGGGCACATCAAGACCTTCCTGAGTTACTTAGGCAATGGCTATGACAACGATCCCAATGTGAAGGCCCTGCGGCACCTTGTCAGTAATACGGAGGGAACGGCTCCCGATACCGTAGCTCAGTACACACCGGTGAAGATCGTCACAGACCGTACGGGCTGGTCTTCTGCAGACTCCATGCTCTTTATGAATGCCAAGTGTGCAGGCTATCACGGACATCGGGATGCTCTTGCCATCCTCTATTACTACGGGGGACGCTCTCTGCTGACGGATACGGGCACGACCTCCGCATCCTCCTCCCACCCCCACTACAATTTCCAGCACAACAGCACCCGATCCCACAACACCATTGAGATCGACGGCAAGGCGCAGACTTGGCAGAAGTTACCTTCAGCTGGCGCAAATATGGGAGAGATCTCTATAGCAGGCAATGACAGTTATTCCTCCATCTCCTCTTGGACAAAGGCAAATACCAACGACATCAGCACCACCAATGCCTCCGGAGCCACTGTGACCCATAGCACGGACTTCACCCATTACCGCCATGTGAGCTATATGAAGGCTCTGGGAGAGATCCTCTTTGTCAGTGACAAGGTGGTTCCTGCAGATTCTGCCTCCCATAGCTATACTCAGAATTGGCATTCGGCACCCTATTCCAATCCTACCATTGCTGCAGACGCCTATGATACCGGTCGTACCGCCTTCTCAAGCGGCCCCAATCTTCTGATCGCACAGGTAAATGGCGACGGCATGACGGGCTCCCTACAAACAGGCTACGATTCCTCTGCCTCTGCAACTACCACAAAATACTTCCAGTACAAGAAGACCGGCAGCGGCACCATGAGCTACCAGACCGTCCTCTATCCCATGGCTGAAGGCACCACTGCTACAGTCCAGCCTACCAAGATCACCATGAGTGGAACCAATGATGCTACTGCAGTGGCATCTCGCATTGCAGTCAATGACAGCAGCCGTCCTACGGTGAAGAGCATTTACCATTATCATGCCTTCGAGGCCACACCTGCCACTCGCAGCTTTGATGCCTTTACCACCAATGCCGGAACGGTGACGCTGGTGCAGGATGGGAGCAGCAAGCTTCATTTTGCGGCTCTGGCAAAGGGCAGCTCTGTGAGCTCCGGCAGCACGGTGATCCTGAAGGCGGCTGTGACGGTTACGGATCTGGCTGCGACTCTTGAAAATGGCGTTCTGTCTGTGGAGAGCTCCGACCCTGCGGCAGACTTTGCCACCATTACAGTGAACTCTAGCGGACAGACCGTGAAGGAGGTCCGCTACAATGGGGAAGCTGTGGCCTATACCCAAGCGGGGGACGGCACAGTGACCATCCGTGGACAGTATCCTCTGGTGCACTTCGATGGAGAGGGTCTGCTCAGCGACGGCTCTCAGTGGACACCTCATGCCTGCACCGCAGCCATTAAAAATGGTACCATGACAGGCAGCTTGACTGCCGCTGATCCCTATGTGAAGAGTGAGGCAGCTTTCGCCTATCCTCTGCAGAAGGGGGATGTTGTGGATATCCGTGTTAAGTATAATATTACCTCCGGTGCCTACACCGGGCTGCAATTCTTCTGGCTCACAGAAGCGGCTCCTCAGTACAACGCAACCAATCGCTTGCTCCACTCAGCTACCTCTTATTCCAAGGATACATACAATATCATTCGTCTGAGTATTCCCGACAGCAGTGTGGGAGATGTAATGACAGGACTGCGAGTGGATCCTGTGGGTACAGGCACAAGCAACCTTCCTGTGGGAAGCTACACCATAGACTATATCTATGTTGGCCCTGCAAGCACAGCTCCATCTACTTACACGGACAGCTTGCTCTTTGACTTTAAGAACGACCGCAGTGCAGAATTGCGTTACACCGCCTCTGTTTATGGGGATCGGAATTACGATACAGGCAATTGGCATGGGAATCGGGCTCGGAATTCTGTAGCATATTTCGGTGCAGATGCCATGTATTACTCCGTGGTGGATGGGATTTCCGCTACCTATCTGCAGAGCTCCCACGACGGTAGTATGACCGGGCTTCCCCTGTCTTATATTCCGAAAGCAGGGGATTGGGTGCAGATCCGCCTGCGTCTGGAGAATATGTGTACTGTCCCCGGCAGCAGCCCGGATTTGAGCCTGTTCTATCTCAAAAATAATGTGTCTGCGGAGGTAGCACCCGAAGACAATACCCCCATAAAGGGTGTGGAAGCCGCCTTGAACGGACAATATGTGACCCTTTCCGCAGCCCTAACGGACAGTTTTACCAAGGCAACGGCTATTAATTCCCTCCGAGTTACCCTCAGTGGTATGACCAATGTCAGCGGTAAGGTAGGACGGGTTTACATAGACTATATTGCCATCGGCTCACGGGATCAGTTGCCGGAATATCCCGTTCTAAGCTATACAGTGACCTTCAAGGATGCAGCAGGGAAGATCCTTGCTACGCAGGAGGTCAATGAGGGCGGAACAGCGACTTACAGTGGCTCCACTCCCACCAAGGCATATGACGGAACATATCACTACAGCTTCAAGGGCTGGGACAAGGCTTTGACCAACATTCAAGCTGATACCATTCTCACTGCTCAGTTTACCGCCACAGCCCACAGCTACACCTATGCAAAGGTAGACAATACAAATCATAAGGGAACCTGCTCCTGTGGCTACAGCAAAACCTCTGCCCACGGCTGGAACAATGGCAGTATCACCAGCCAGCCTACCTGTACCGCAGCGGGTGTGAAGACCTATACCTGCTCCACCTGTAAGGGAACCAAGACCGAAGCGGTTGCAGCTTTAGGACACAGCTATACCAACAAGGTTACTGCTCCCACCTGTACCGCACAGGGCTATACCACCCACACTTGTAGCCGTTGCTCCAACAGCTACAAGGACACCTATACCAATGCACTGGGGCATAACTACACCAACTATAAGGCAACCACAGCCCCCACAACTTCCGCAACCGGTGTCCTGACAGGAACTTGCTCTCGTTGTTCTGCAACCACTACGGTCACTCTGCCCAAGCTGAATACCACGGACTATACCAAGACTACCACTACCGCTGCCACTTGTACCGCAACGGGTGTGGACAAGTACACGTGGAAGACAACCACCTACGGCTCCTTCAGCTTTAACGCAACCACCGCAGCTCTGGGACACAGCTACACCACCAAGGTCACGGCGCCCACCTGTACCGCACAGGGCTATACCACCCACACCTGTAGCCGTTGCTCCCACAGCTACAAGGACACCTACACCAATGCACTGGGACATAACTACACCAACTATAAGGCAACCACAGCCCCCACAACCTCTGCAACCGGTGTACTGACAGGAACTTGCTCTCGTTGTTCTGCAACGACTACGGTGACTCTGCCCAAGCTGAATACCAC
>JAGBGB010000163.1 GCA_017936205.1 Oscillospiraceae bacterium | reverse complement strand
GATGCTCTTTGCCATTCGGTAGTTTCTCGGGCGAAGACACAGCTTCGCCCCTACGCACGGTGCAGTCTTTTGCTTGCGAGCAATACCATATTGGGTAGTAAGCTTACGAAAGGTGATAGCCTAAACAGTGATTTGCAAAAGATCTTCCTGTTATAGGGAACAAGATCTATCCTTCAATGCTTGGATTCCTGCAAGGGCTTGCATAATTTCCTCTTCTGTGGTACTGTGCCCCAGAGAGAAGCGAACGACACCTTGAGGGAAGGTGCCCAGAGTTTTGTGGGCGGAGGGCGCACAATGGAGACCGCAGCGAGTCAGGATCCCATACCGTTGCTCCAAGAAATCCGCTGCCTCGGCGTTATCCCGATGTTTAAAATCCAGTGCAATAACCCCGACCCGTCGATGGAGCTTCCGTGTGCCCACTAAGCGTATATGGCGCATGCCACACAGACCGGACAGGAATAGCTTGGTCAGTTCCTGCTCTCGTTCCTGCCGTTGGGTAAAGGTTTGGCTTACATAATCCATAGAAGCCGACCAGCCGTAGATTCCCGGTAGGTTTGGGGTGCCGGATTCAAAGCGATCCGGCAAGTAGGGCGGCAGCTCCTCAGAGTCTGACATGCTGCCTGTTCCCCCGGCGATCAGAGGCTCCAATTGCTGAGAGAATTCCTTGGATACCAGCAAAGCGCCGATCCCCTGGGGACCTAACAGCCCCTTGTGGGCAGGGATCGCCAGCGCACTGAGGCCCAATGCCTGAAAATCTACAGGAATATGTCCTGCGGTTTGCGCGGCATCCAGTACAAAGAAAATGTTGTGGCGCTTGCATATTTTTCCCACAGCCTTGGCATTTTGAATGCATCCGCATACATTGGAGCCATGGCACAGGATGAACAGCTTGGTATTAGGGCGGATCAAGGATTCGATCTGATCCATACAGAGGAAGCCTTCCTGATTGCAGGGGACACGATCGAAGTCGATCCCCATCTGCACCAGAGGCCGCATGACTGCGTTATGCTCCATACTGCTGACAAGCACATGGTCTCCGACCTTTAAGCTCCCCTTTATGGCAAGATTCAGGGCAGCGGTGGCGCCCGAGGTCAGTAGGACCCGATTGACATCGTCGTGGCAGAAGAAGCTGCAGAGCTTTTCACGGAGACAGAGGGTCTCCAAGCCGGCTTCCTGTGCGGGAGCGTAGACGCTGCGATTGATATTCACACCAACTTGGTTTACATAATACTCCATTGCGCTGCCTACTCCCGGTGCCTTCGGGAAGGAGGTGGCAGCATTGTCCAGATAAATCATAATCGAAATTCTCCTTAAGAGGGTTTTTTGTCCTGCCAGTGGATCAGATGTCCGTCAGAGGCAGCAAAATACAACTCCTTGTGCGCTCCCTTGTGTTCCTCTTTTTCCTTCGGAGTTTCCATGTAGCGCACCATGACGATACCGTTTACGAAATGGAAGGCAGCCATAGGTTCCCAGTTGGGTTCCAGAAGTCCTGCCAGCACCAGATCATCCACCAAGTCCCGTGCGTAATTGGTGATCCGTACAGTGGTGTTCAAGGGTGTCTTGGAAACATGCTCTCTCGCAATTTTTTGCAGCCCTCGATTATCATACGCCTTTTCAGTTTGGATGCGGATCAAGCGGGGCTCCTTTTCCTTTGGGACCCGCCATGTGATATTACCACATTCGTGATAGAAAAAGGTTACACCCTTTTTCAGGGCGGGATACCGTAGCTTTTCCTCCGGCGGCTTCTTCTTGCCGGAGACAACGGCAGAAACAAACAGCATAAGCCCAAGAATTCCAAACACAATCCAAAACTCATCCGGCATAGAGTCTACCCCCCTTCCGTCCGCTTGTACTATTATATCGTATTTTGGCGGCAGAATCAAGAGCGGAGTCTGTCGAAGATGTAAGGGTCAGACAGATAATACTGTTTCTTGATAAAATGGTTTGAAAACCATTTTATTGCAGGATGAATATCCTGCACCGCCTACGGCGGCAAGAACAGTATTACAGGTTATTTCTTGGCGGCTTTGCCGCCATGCCGCTTACCAGCGGCATAATAAAACGGTTTATCCGTTTTATTAGAAATAAGTATAAATCACAGTACAACAAAGCAAGCGGCTATCTCAAACAAGGATCATTTGAGATAGCCGCCTCTACATCATTTCTTCTTGCGAACGTATCAGTTGCTTTGACGGGGAAGCAGCTCTGCTTCCACACCGTCCTCACGGAGGGCGGTGGGGATCACAGAGCATAGGGTATTATACAGGTGCTCTCCACGGGCATAGACCTTGACACCGTTCTTGGCATGACCGGTGAAGAACTCTCCTTCCATTTGTTCGAAGAGGACCTCCTGTTCTTTCCCCAGCATGGCTCTGTCGAAGACCTCCCGGAGCTCCGAGGCGACCTTTGCTCCACGGGCAGCTCGTTCTGCCTTTTCAGACTTCAGGATCTGGTCCGACATGGAGGCAGCCGGTGTCCCATCTCGCTTGGAGTAGGGGAAAATGTGCATCGCTGCAAAGCCGCACTTCCTTGCAAAGTCCAGGGATTCTCTCAGCTCCTCCTCTGTTTCTCCCGGGAATCCTACGATCAGATCTGTGGTAATGGCGCAGTCGGGGAAATAGCTCTTTAACAGCTCTACACTTTGGTAGTAGCGAGCACTGTCATATTTCCGCCGCATTCGCTTCAGAACCGTATCACAGCCGCTCTGGAGACTCAGATGGAATTGAGGGCAGAAGTTGTCATACTTGGACATAGTGCGGCAGAATTCTTCGTCGATGACACGAGGCTCCAGAGAGCCCAGACGGATCCGAACCTCCGGGGCTGCCTCGCAAATAGCCTGACAAAGCTGTGTGAAGCGCTGGCCGTTCTTTAGATCCCAGCCCCAGGAGGCGATCTCGATGCCGGTGACGACGATCTCATGATAGCCCAGCTCTGCCAGATGCACCGTATCCTCCACTGCCTGCTCTAAGGGCAGGGAGCGAACAGGCCCACGGGCATAGGGGATGATACAGTAGGAGCAGAAATTGCTGCAGCCGTCCTGTACCTTTAGCATGGCACGGGTGCGTTCAGACAGTCCTCCTGCAGGAAGTCGTTCGAAGCAGCGGCGTTTCAGCGCCTGATCTACCTGCACAAGCTGCTTGTCCCGCTGTGCCTGCAGGAGCAGCTGAACGAACTGCTCCCGTCCGCCGCTGCCGCTGATCACATCCACTCCCAGTTCCTGCACCTCTTGGGGGCTGATCTGGGCATAGCAGCCACAAACGCCAAGGACTGCGTTGGGATGCTCTCTGCGGATCCTGCGGATCAGGGTGCGATTCTTCCGATCTGCCACAGCGGTCACTGTGCAGGTGTTGATGATATATAGATCACAGTCCTCCTGGGCAATTTCGTGCCCCAAAGCAAGGAGCTGCTGCTCCATAGCCTGTGTTTCATATTGGTTGACCTTGCAGCCTAATGTATAACATTGAAATTTCATAATTCTCTCCCAATTTCCTGTTAGATTCGAGCTAAAAATTGAACAAAAAACGAATTGCTTTTTTATGCAAAAAAACTGTATAATAGAAAGCACTTAGCTTAAACCTTGCATGTGGGGCGGAAAGGACCTATGCTTTCTCCTATTTCCCCTCTCCTGCTCTATTGTATCAAGTTTTTGTCCAAATGTACAGTCCCAAATCGGAGGAATCTTTATGACCATTCGTTTAGCATCTGTCAGTGATGTTCGGGAGTTTGTCTCTCTGGCAACCACACAACCCTATCTTGTCCTCGTGGAGGATGGGGATCGCTCCGTAAACGCAAAGAGCTTCATGGAAATGTTCACACTCAACCTCTCGGAACCCCTGCACTTAAACATTGCAGAAGAACATCAGGAGCGTTTCCGTTTGGCTGCAGAAAAGTTTATTGCTACAGCCTGATCAGAATCGCATATTTCCTCCCTTCGCTTCATAGGTTGTACCGTAATGAAGCGGAGGGATTTTTTTATGAAAACATGGATTGCATTGTTCCTGGCGGCTGCCCTGCTGTTGGCTCCTTATCCCATAGTAAGGGCTGCGGAGCTTGAGGTCTCTGCACCGTCAGCCATTCTGATGGATGCTGCAACCGGGAGCATTCTCTATGAAAAGAATGCACACCAACAGTTGGCGCCTGCCTCTGTGACTAAGGTCATGACTCTGCTGCTGGTCATGGAGGCACTGGACAACGGGCAGATCTCGTGGGATGACAAGGTCACTGCTTCCGATGCCGCTGCTGCCAAGGGTGGGAGCCAGATCTATTTAGAGCCCGGAGAACAGCTCAGTATGGATGAAATGTTGAAGTCCGTGGTGGTCAGCTCCGCCAACGACTGCGCAACTGCTTTGGCTGAACATGTGGCAGGAAGTGAAGCGGACTTCGTCCGGAGAATGAACGACCGAGCGGCGGAATTGGGACTGGAGGATACCCATTTTGTCAACTGCACCGGCTTAGACGATGAACCGGAGGCTGCGCAGCACCTGACCAGCGCACACGATTTGGCAGTCATGTCAAGGGAGCTTCTGCGCCATGACCGGATCAAGGATTATACTACCATCTGGATGGATACGGTGCGGGACGGGAAATTTGGTCTCTCTAACACCAATAAGCTGGTTCGGTTCTATGACGGGACCACCGGTTTGAAAACAGGATATACCTCTGCCGCAGGGCATTGCTTAGCCGCATCAGCCAAGCGGGACGGCATGGAGCTGATTGCGGTTGTACTCCACTGCAGCTCCTCTACAGATCGCTTTGAATCTGCAAAAGCTCTGCTGAACTATGGCTTCGGCAATTATGCACTGGTCAACATCGAGCCCAACGAGCCCTTGTCGCCCCTGCCGGTATCTCTGGGTGTGCAGCCCCTTCTCACCCCCGTATTGCAGCAAAGTGCCCCGATTCTCATAGAGAAGCATGAGTTATCCCGAATCAGCAAAACCATTGACCTGCCCGAAGGACTAAAGGCTCCCATTGCCCAAGGACAGCAGCTCGGAACCATGACCATCTGTGCAGGAGATCAGACACTGGCACAGATCCCCATTGTTGCAAGCAGCTCTGTTGATCGTCTGAGTCTGTGGCAATTAACCACACGGATCCTTCGCCGCCTCTGTATGGCAGCCCCCGAAGAATCCGGGATCCATTAAACAGACTGCTCATGAAATTCCGATTTGTCGCACCATTCGTAGGGGCGCGCATTGCGCGTCCGACAACCACCAAGAATTGGTGGTTGTGAAAAATGTTGCGATTTTTAAAAAAACACCTCATTTTCGGTGTTTTTTGTATTCATGCCGTTCCGCCATGAACCGGACGCGCAATGCGCGCCCCTACGAAGGGGTAAATCAAACTGTGCGACAAATCGGAATTTGGTGG
>JAGBGB010000162.1 GCA_017936205.1 Oscillospiraceae bacterium | reverse complement strand
GTGTGCCGTTCCGGGAACCATCCCGATCCATACCGTAGGGAACGGCCTATGTGCCGTTCCGGGAACCACCCCATTCTATACCGGTGAAAATATGGGGGATATAGGAAGTTTTACGGTTCATTTCTTCTGAAATCTACCTGCGAATTTCGATACCTTGCGGAACGGCACATAGGCCGTTCCCTACGGTGTTGTACGAAACACTTGTCGACAAATCGGAATTTGGCGAAGAAATGTGGAGGGGGCGATCTCGCTTCGTTTATAAAAAGGCACCTTCCTTGGGCTTGGATTGCTGCTGTGATTGCTGCTCTTTGCAAAAAAACGATCTCTCCGATGGGTCGCACCGGGGAGATCGTTCTTTCGTTACGGTTTCTTTTTGTGAAGGCTCATCCATGTTGCGGCGGTTGCTGCTGAGAACAGGGTCACAGTCAGGATGATCCACGGAACAGGATTCTTTTTCTCTACGATTTCGGCTTCTTGCAAAGGCTCCTGAGGCAGAATGTCAGGTGTTTCCTTCTCTTCCTGCCCATTGGCAGCGGAAGCGGCACGGACGGCTGCCACACAGCTGATCAGCATTGCCGAAATCAGTAGGAGTGCAAACAGGACTTTTACGGCTTGATGGTGCTTCATAGCTTCTCCTCCTTTTCCCTTTCACTCTATTTGTACGATTTTCCTTATGAAAGGTTGCAAGAAAAGTAGGAGACAGTAAAAAATGTGCTTTAACTACTTGCCGCTGCCCTGCCCCTCATAGCTTTCTGTCGGTTGCTCTACAGGAGGAGTATCGGGAGTACCGTCGTCAATGGTAATGTGTTCTACGACAGGGAAAACATCAGGATCGGAGTCGTCGCTGACGAAGATCCCTCCGTGATCCAGCTCCACCGTTAAAGCATAGTAGTCTTGCTCCGTAAACGACTCGCTCCATTGGGTAGATTCAGACAAGCCTACAGGCGTTTCCGGCAGACCCAAGAATTCGGCGCCAAGATGCAGGACCCATCCTCCAAGGTCGGAGCTGCCTCCGTAATACCGATCGAGGTAGTACTCTACGATGGTACTCAGTGATTTTATGGCTGAAGTTAGTACGATCCCTTCGCCATAGAGATTATCAATGGCGTAGCTTTGGTCAAAATCTGCCCCGATCATCTTCGCTCCCGCATTGGAGGCTGCCTCCGCTACGGAATTGTGGATATTACCGCCACAGGCGAATACCACTTCGGTGCCCTCACGATACCATGTATCCACGAAAGCGGTCAGATTCTCATCACTTTCCAATTGGTTTGCATAGTGGAACTTTATCTGCACATCTGCACCGATCCGACCGGCTGCATAATCTGCTCCTTGCAGGAAGCCATATCCGTAGCGAGTGACCTCGGGGATCTCTACACTTCCCAAGAAGCCCAGCTTGGTATAACCCGTGCGAACCGCATATGCACCGGCAAGGAAACCGGCAATTTCTTCTCGGAAGTCAACACAGAGTACATTTGGGGGGCATATGTAGTTTTGGATGTCATGGATGTCTGCTGCCGTCTGTAGGTCTTCTTCATCCACATCCAAGCCTAAGAAAAATACATCGGGATTGACCTCTGCAATTTCTACGATCGCATCTGCGAAGATTTCTCTGGGGAGAATTATGAGTTGATTTCCCTCCTCTATAGCAAGCTCAATGGATGCAATGCGAGCTTCTGTGGATTCCTCGGTAGGCTTGAAGTAGCCAAGCTCTGCACCGTTGTTATCACACCACAGCTGACAGGCTTCATAGACTGTTTGGTTATATCCTCCGTCCGAGAAAAAGCCGGAGCAGGAGATCATAGCAACCTTCATGGAAGTGGTAGATTCCGGAGGTTCGGCATCCTCTGTGGGAATTGGTTGGCCGGTCGTGGATTCTGCAGTGCCGGTAGGTATGGGATCTGTAGGGAGTGTGTCCGTTATACCTGTTGTAGGTTGAGGGTCAAAAGAGTTGTAGCCGCCTTTGTCCGTATACTTCTGTGCAAAGGAGAAGAGCAGCGCACCCACTACGAGAATCTGGCAGGCTACAAAGGCATGCTTCAGCACCCGACCTACTGCTTTTCGCTTAGGTGCGGTTGCATCTGCGGCTTCTTCTACCAGCTTCGGATCTACATGACTCAGTGCGGATAAAAGCTTTCTGTCCTTCATAGAGCGACTCCCTCCTTTTCCAGATATTTCTTTAATCGCCGCCGTGTTCGCAGGAGCATGGACTTGACCCCTGTTTGCGTGCAGCCGAATTGTTCTGCAATTTCTTCGATGGAATCAAAGAACCAGTATTTCCGCATAAATACCTGGCGGTACAGGGGCTTTTCTTCCTTCAGGAATTGGCTGATCAGCTCACCCAGCTCTTCCTCTGAGTGGTCATCCTCCTGGGGAAGAATGCGTTCTAACTCCTCGAAGGACAGCACCGACGGACAGAATCGCTTCTGTGCGGTACGATATTCCAGCTTCTTCAGGCTGCAATTTCGAACGATCTTGCATAGAAAGGCTCTGAGGTAGGTAGGTCGCTCCGGCGGAATGGTGTTCCACAAGCCTAAATAGGCATCATTCACACACTCCTCTGCATCCTGCGGATCGTGCAGCAGATTCTCCGCCAGATGTATGCACAGAGAGCCGAATTTTCTTCTTGTTTCTACAATGGCTTGCTCATTTCTGGCAAAAAACAGGGATATGATCCCCTGATCCTCCATAGGATCGCCTCCTTATCTGCCCCCATTATATCAGCTAATCGTTCTGTGTGCAAGCTTACAAAATGCAAAAACAGGCTCCATTCGGCCTTTTTCTTGTTGACAGGGATAGAATGGGGTGATATTATCTGTTTGTACTATAGTTGGAGGGGAACTGGGCCTCTCCTGTTTGCTGATTTCTCTATGATAGGAGGTAAGCAAATGCAAGTTCAGCGATTATACCGGTTTGAGGTTGGTACAAAGATCCCCTTCCATAAATGGAATGAGATTATAGAAGAGTATCTCCGCAGTCAAGGGCTCAGTCATGGCTCCTTCTATTATTACATGGAGAATTACGATCGCTTAGAGGAATACAGAGCCATACTGGACGGTACAAAATGTGAGGATTGCCACAGGCTCCTGATCGAATGTGATGATTGTCGGGAGCGTGCAAGGAAATCCTTGGAGAAGGGAACCGGCTGTGAACGAGCGGTAAAGGAGCATCCCTTTTTGGGTCAGATCCATGAACGGGAAACAAGATATACCAAAATCCAGTCCCTTCATAACTTTAAAGATGGTTCTAATCATACAAAGGACAGGATCTATCCCATTCTCACCAAGCTCCACCGCCGCTACGGCTTCACCAGAATGGATTTGGTCTACGGGGATGTGGACTTCTTCTCACAGAAGGAGACTGTTCCTGCCTTAGAGGAACGCCGTGGGGAATTCGGCTATGAGGGATCGTGGATCAGGTTATGTCGAAGCTGCTTCAGCACGGAGCATACCATCATTCTGTCTGTCGCTTCCCCTTGTCTCCCTGAACTGCCGGATCCCGCTCCCTATGTGCAGGCTATGGCAGCACTTCTGCCGGGAATCAAGGAAAAAAACAGCCTTAGGATCTGTCTCACGGAGGAAGAAGCGGCTCAATATGAACAGCTTCATCAGCAAGCAGGACCTTTCCTTGTACAGGCGAAGGATTTCTTCTGTCAGCAAATGCCGGAAGAGAAGGGCAATGACCAGCCGGAAGGGAAGGTCTCAGTAGCTACCTGCCTGAAAAAGTTCGGGAAAGCCTATGGCTATACCTACTGCGGATTCAGGAACAGGGTCTATATTATGGAGAAACGGCTAACTCGGGGACACTTCATTTATTTGGAATTTGTATCCAATCCTCACTGTCCCAGTGCAGACCCTGTTGTTAGTTTACGAGGCTTGAACTTCGACCATCCCATATGGGGAGATGGCTTCGCTCCCCAGAATCCAACAGATGCTGCGTGGTATTTCACGAAGCTCTTTGACACCCTTGCTCAAGCGGAGGAAGGACTGTTTCCGGCTATTTTAAACCTATATCCTCCCACACCGCAGTGGTATTCCCCAATCGATGGATAGAGCTTCTTTCCTTCGTGATCTGAAAACAGTATAGTTGCTGTTTGCGGTTGACAAATGGGGCGGCAGTGTGTACAATAGTCAGCAAATCAGAAAGAAAAGTTGAGGAATAACATGAAAAAAATGTATGAAGTCCTTGGAGTATCTTCCCGTGTATATGACTATGGTGAGGAGATCCTGAAGGATCTGGAAGAACGCTTTGCCGCTGTGGATGCAGTGGCAGAATATAATCAGGCAAAGGTTCTGGCTGCCATGCAGAAGCATCGGGTAGGTGCCAGCTGCTTCGCAGCCACCACCGGCTACGGCTACGACGATGTGGGCAGAGACAATCTGGAGCGGATCTATGCAGATACCTTCCATACGGAGGCGGCTTTGGTCCGTCCACAGATCACCTGCGGAACCCATGCCCTGACTGTGGCATTGTCTGCCAACCTGCTGCCGGGAGACGAGCTGCTGTCTCCGGTGGGCGCTCCCTATGATACCTTAGAGGAAGTTATCGGTATCCGTCCCTCCACC